>JALVDQ010000183.1 GCA_027008885.1 Thiotrichaceae bacterium
CCGCCAGAGGCGCAACACTCGATACTGGTGGTTGGTTAGACCTTACCAGACAAGGACTTTCACCCTGTAAGAAATGACAAGCTTCGCTTGTCGCACCATCCCCCCTGTTTTTTATATATTTTTGCACGAGCTTCTAAACCACAGTGGGTACAGAAGTCAAACTCCTTTCCCATGCTCTCGCGTGGAAACACATACACAAGTCAAACTTTGGCAAGGTTATTACACCCTGTTGGGTTACGAGCGGGACGCTGGAGCGTCCGGGCTACGTTGCTGTTCTCTGTCTTCTGTCCTCTGTCACAGCAGAACCTGTAATTTGCTCAAATTATTTTGCTTCGGTATAGTTTCTCCAGATTTTGAGCGGGTACTGATATTATTTGTAAAAAGCACAATTGGGGAGGATACAGATGAACTCGGCATTTTATATGCGTTGGAAGCGCTTTATTGATTCTCCCAAACGCCTTAAAGCTCCTGTGCTTAATTTCTTGTTTGCTTTTTTACCGGAAGAGTTTGACCGTTTTTTAAGGAAAAAAGAATACCAGTTTCACAGGCTATATCGACCTTATGCCGAAAACAGTTATTCACGCCTGGCTTCTTTTCTTGGAACCTTGAGCATTATCTTTCTGATTTATGGTCCGACGCTATCGTGGCGTGGTGGCTCTGCCTTTTTATTGCTCTGTGTTAGCCTGCTTTTTAACTGGTCGCTATCTCACTGGTTTAAATACGGGGTTAAAACGAAATATGTTTCAGCATCTGTTTCAGACTGGTTAAAAAGAAATTATTTGCTTGCTGCCCAGTGGCTTACCATTTTTCTGCTGTGTGCTTTTCTGTGGTATATGCCGTGGCTTGTGCATGAAAAAGAAGCCAGTGAAAAAATCTATCGTCATGCCCTGATTCCGATTATTTTTTTCCTCTTTATTATCACAATACCCTTGGCTTATCTGTATGCGGCTTATCTGTTTCCGCCTAAAAAGCAGGAGTTTCATTTTTCATCACTTCTCGACAAAACAGAGCTGGTGTTTGATCCACGCCGCCCGGAAATAACCTGGGGCAGAGTCTTGCGGGCATTATTGAATGCACCTTTTGTGTATTTGCTCTATTTGGTATTTCCTGCATCTATTGCGGTGATTTTTATTCGGCATGAAGAAACGATGCATCTGGTCGCTGGCATTTTTCTTCTGGGAATGTGGATATTTCTTGCTTTTGTCGGTTTGCATACCCGTTATGCTGCGATGTTAACGCTCTGGAAACGATCTCTGTTTATACGCGCTCAGCTTGTTGTTTCTCTTCTGGTTATTGGGGTTGCGGCAGGTCGCCTGTTAGGTATTGATTATGTGACGACCATGATTGAGACCATCCCTGCCAAGGTCTTTTTCTTTTATCTTTTTTCCCTGTATAGCCTGCTCTGGTTTTATGGCTACTGGTTAAACCATATTCTTAGTGAACGTCTGTTTTTCCTGCTGGGTGGTGAAAATTCAGACTATCCGTGGTCATTGCGCTATCAACTGGCTGACAGTGAACAGTTCCGGTATTTGCAAATACACGGCGGTACCCGTTTTATTGTGATTAGACCAAAGAGAAAATCACTTTTTTCCGTTTTGGGCAAGGATATTACGATTTACGAGAGAGTGCCCCTGTTTAAAAAGCTGGTGGAGAGTGCAGGTTCAAAAACCAGCCTGAAAATTGAATTGGGTGAGCTTATAAAACGCTACAATTCATATTTTTCGTTGATGAATATTGTGGCTTTCTTATTGTTCAGTTTTTCTTTTTATATACTATATCAACAGGATACCAGACCGGAATACAAACAGCCGAGGGCAGCCAGCAGAGCTTCAGGATTGCTTGATCTGAACTCAAGAATTTTTAACCCGGAGAAAAGCCATCAGTCAGTCATCTTGTTATCTGCATCAGGTGGCGGAACTCGTGCGGCACTCTTCACAGCCTCTTTGTTGCGTGGCTTGCAGCAGATCAACAAGCTCAGGGATGTTGCCCTGGTCAGCGGGGTATCCGGCGGGGGCGCGGCACTTGCCTTTTTTGCCAGTCATTATAATGAGTTATTACAAAATCAGCCGACACCTGAAAATAAAAGCTGGAATAATTTTTCAGATACAATGGCAAAACCTTTTATTCAGGATGTTCTGGAAGGTATGATGGAGTGGCGCATAGTCTCCAATATACGTTTGGGTACGCTTCTGAAAGAAAGTTTTCAAAGGGAATTTGGTATTGACTCTGAAAACACCCAATATAGCAGGACATTTGGCGAGGTCGCTGAAAAAAACGGGCTCGGCATTATTCTCAATACATCACTTGCCGGACATCCATATTACATTACACACACCTTTGCCAATAAAAGATCGCGGCAAAACCATTCTTCCGCGATTTATCGGGGTGGACGACTTATTTTTACCAACCTTGCCTATCCGTCTGGCGTTTTTGACCAAAGGGGGCTGGAAACAGAACCGGATAAACGCTTCAAATACGTTGTTGTCAATTCCCCCGACACCAATCTCGCTACCGCAGCGGCGCTGAATGCTAATTTCCCGCCCATTTTCTCCAATGCGGCGGTTGATATTCTCAATGCAAACAACGAATATGACCGCTACTGGGTGACAGATGGAGGTGCCGTGGATAATCGTGGTGCAATTTCGCTGCTACTGGCACTCAGGGCAAGTCTCTCAAGTTGCCTTGCGAAGAAGCAGCAAACAGCTATTGCACCGCTGGATATTCTTATTGCAGATGCCTCCGCAAGTAGTGTTGATTTTTCACAAAATCGCGGCATTGCAACAGCACTGAGTGCAGCTGCAAGTATCGGCAATCTGCTGATTGAACAGCTCGCCGAAGAAAATCGTCAGCTCTACACCAAAGCCTGTGGCGGTCAAGCTGAAAACTTTCATCTTTATTATCTGAGTATGCCAGAAGCATTACGCGCGCGCGGTGGCATGGGAACTCATTGGCTGATGCCAGGAGAAGTAACCATTTACCCGGTGAAATGCCCTGATAAAGACCTTGAGAAAAACGCTGCAATCAGCCTTAAAGGACAAGATATCAAACAGATCATAGACTTTCTGCATCAACCCCGGCTACTCCTTGATACAGCGAAGAAGAACGAAAAAATGCACAGTGCTGTTGAAATTGTATTGAACTCCCATCACCAGAAAGTGTGGCAAGAATTTAGCAAAACAGGCATTTTGCAAGGCACAAAAGCCGCTCACGAAAATAATCTAAATTCCCCTGTCACATGCTCCAATACAAGCGACAAACCTGTTCCAGCAAAATAAAAATATATAAAAACAGGGGGGGAT
>JALVDQ010000184.1 GCA_027008885.1 Thiotrichaceae bacterium
CAAAGGAGTTGTAAGTACGTAGCCCGTATGTAGCCCTGCGGAATACGGGGGACAGAGTTAGCATTCCCTCTATTAATTCCCCGTCACCTTTCCAGCATTGATAATCTTTAAGGGTATAATATTCTTGATATGCCAATAACTTTAGTTACTTCGTGGTCATTGTAGCTTATTAAAAGATTTGGCATGTACCTGATAAATTTATCTAGATTATTGACTTCGTACATCTGCACAAAATATTTTCCAAAAGAGAAGGATAAAAATGACACCCAGCCAGATAACGGCTATATCCCAAATATCAAAATGCCCGTTTTCAAGATAATAATTTATTTTTTTTATCAACCAAAAACCAGAGGACACTGCATTTTCTGATTTCTCTTTAAGCTGCATGACTTCAAACACAGAATCAACAACGCCCCAAAAAATACTCCACCTCAGAACTCCTTTGAATGTCAGATTATCAGTGATCACGACGCTATAAAGCGTCATAAAAATAAGATGACAAAAACTCGTTAGGGAATAGATAACCGTGAGTAAAAATGCGCTTTGAATATTGAATTTATAAAAAACCAGATGCCATTCACCAAGACTGATTGAATGAAACTTGTCTGGATAAAGAAAGGCATAACAAAAAATACCCAATAGAAGAAAAAAGGTTGCCACAAGAAAAACGTTTTTTTTGCTACAGATCATTTGTTTTATTTTATAGATAATAAACAGCAAACTATAACTTAAGTTCACTTGCGAAAAATAATAATTCAAGACATTCTCTAACAATGCAAATATGGGGTGTGATCTTTATGAAGTTAATAATTAAAGATCGCAAAGGAAATTATGATCTATCACAAATACAGTTATTTGGCGCTTGTTCTCTCAATGAGTTTCGCCTCTTTTGCTACGGCAAAACCACTTAAAAATTATTCAATTGGGGTCAAAACTGGCACCCTGGGAATTGGTCTGGAATTAAACAAACCTGTTCGAAAATCTTTAAATTTACGCCTTGGGATCAATCATATCGAAGGGCAAGTGAGTAATTTTAAACTCGGCTCAATTGAGTATGATATTAAAGCACACGCAAATTCGATTAATGCCTTGTTAGACTGGTATCCACAACAAAATAAGAAATTCTATATTAGCGGTGGTTTTTTACTTGGGCATGACAGCATAAATCCAGAACCTACACCTGACTTTATCTATCATGGCATTAAAATAGGAAGTGCTTTGGATCGCTATAAAGTTGATCTAAAAGTTGATTATAATGATATTGCTCCCTATTTCAGCATTGGCTATGGTAATAAAATTCATAGTAAAAAAGGCTGGAACTATACAGCAGATCTTGGTTTTGCTTATCTGGGAAAGCCTAAAACAAAATTTAAAATAATTGATAAAATAACAGGTGAAACGCCGAATGAAATACCTCAAGCTGCGCTAGACAATGAATTGCTAAAAATTAATAAAAAGCTAAAAGATTATAAAGTCTGGCCAGTATTTAGTTTGACATGGAGCTATCAGTTTTAAATAACTTCTCTAAAATATGTAAAAAAGTGGGGGGATGGGTATCAGAAGATAAAAGACAGCGTAGCCCGTATGCAGCTTCGCGGAATACGGGGAATATGTGCAACATATTCCAGGTGAGTCGGCACATTATTATTTAAGGCTGGTAAACGGTTAGCTCCTGTTGATAGCAATGTGTTAAATGTGTTAATCGACGACCCTTGTTCCCCGTATTCCGCAGGGCTGCATACGGGCTACGGTACTAATCAGATAGATATAGATATTAACGAATGAATAAAGCATTGAGTCAAAACATGAAAATCTGGCTAAAGAATCCACTTGCCATTCTTGAGGAAACAAACAGTGCGGGCGCTGGTATTGTGATTCAGGATAATAAAATTATTGAACTGGTTGCCAGTGGGCAGCAGCCTTTGACGACTGTGGATCAATCTTTTGATGCGTCTGAACACGTTATACTTCCAGGGCTGATCAATACGCATCATCATTTTTACCAAACCCTGACCCGTGCATTTCCTGATGCGCTCAATAAAGAGCTGTTTGCCTGGCTAAAAAGTCTTTACCCCGTGTGGGCGGGGCTTGATGGCGATATGATCCATGTTTCGACACGTCTGGCCGCGACCGAGCTGCTACTCTCCGGATGCACTACCGCCGGTGATCATCACTACGTTTTTCCTGAAGCAGCGCGGCAAGCTCTGGATATTCAGGTCGATGCGCTTAAACAGATTGGTGTTCGTGGCGCACTCACTCGCGGCTCCATGAGTCTGGGTGAAGATCAGGGCGGTTTGCCACCACGCAATACAATTCAAGGCGAAGATGCAATCTTGCAGGACTGTGAGCGAGTGCTTGATGAATTTCACGATGCCGCTGAAGGCTCAATGATGACAGTTGCACTTGCACCCTGCTCACCCTTTAGTGTCAGCGAAGAGCTGATGAAAAACACTGCACAGCTGGCACGACAAAAAGGTGTGCGCCTGCATACCCATCTGGCAGAAACCCATGACGAGGATGACTTTTGTATCAAAATGTTTGGCGTTCGCCCTGTGGATTATCTGGAGCGTGTCGGCTGGTTAGCAGATGATGTCTGGCTGGCGCACGGGATTCATTTTAATGATGAAGAAATCAGCAGGCTGGGGCAGGCAGGCGTGGCGATTACACATTGTCCCAGCTCCAATATGGTACTCGGCTCAGGGCAATGCCGCACCCTGGAACTAGAGCAAGCGGGATGCCCAGTGGGACTGGGTGTGGATGGCTCGGCATCAGCAGACTGCTCCAACCTGATACAGGAAGCGCGCCAGGCAATGCTGTTGCAACGGCTACGCTATGGCTCGGCTGCGGTAACCCATTTTGATGCCCTGCGCTGGGCAACAAAAGGCTCGGCAGCCTGCCTTGGGCGTGATGATATTGGTGAGATAGCAGTCGGCAAACAGGCTGATCTGGCACTCTTTAAACTGGATGAACTACGTTTTTCCGGTGCCGGCGATCCCCTCGCGGCATTGCTCCTTTGCGGCGCGCACCGCGCAGACCGGGTAATGCTCGCGGGAGAATGGAAAGTAATCGACGCACAAGCTGTGGATATTGATCTGCAAGAACTAAGACATCAACATGAAGAAGCAAGACGCAAGCTTGCAGGCAAAAAAATATAAAAAACAGGGGGGATGGGTAGCAGAAGACAGAGGACAGCGTAGATACCATGAGAGTCACAAAAAGGTCTATCCTCATATTTTAACCCTTAAACAGGAGGAAATAAAAAATGACACAAGTGACTCTCAATGTGAATA
>JALVDQ010000185.1 GCA_027008885.1 Thiotrichaceae bacterium
AAACGAAAATTTCAGAATCGTTATAAGGTGAGTTTATCAAGAGAGGCGAATAGTCGCTCTATTTAACGAACTTGATAAGCTCAGATTATGATGATTGTGGGATTTGCAGTCAATTTCTAGTTCTCGGACAGGCTCCAAGGGCGCTTCCCGCCAATAAGACCAATAAGTAGGAAATCAGGTTGATACATGTCATGCAATGGGTCAGTTATACTGTTTAGCGGGTTGTGAGCGTGAGTTTTCTCTCGATACTCGCTGAATAATAATGTATATCTGATCCTGCGAACCTACCCTGAAATCAAAGCACGCATGATAAGCGTGTTAGTGATTAGCGGAAAGACTATTAGCAAACACCAGAGGAGATTAAATCTATGAGTAAAAACACAAATGACAGCAGACGCGGTTTTTTAAAGGCTTCCGTTGCTGCAAGCATTACGGCAGCTGCGCCTTTATACTTTATGAAAAGTGCTTACGCCAAATGTGAGACCTTTCGCAATATTCCAAAAGCTGATTCCAAAACCGTAACGCTCGGTTTTAACGTGCCACAAACAGGGGCTTATTCTGATGAGGGCGCGGATGAGCTGCGTGCATTTAAACTGGCTGTCAAACATCTCAATGGTGAAGGCGATGGCGGCATGATCAAGACCATGAAGCCAACATCGCTTACAGGCAAAGGTATCCTGGGTAAAAAAGTTAAATTTGTAACAGGTGACACACAAACCAAATCCGATGCAGCGCGTGCTTCTGCAAAACGCATGATTGAAAAAGACGGCGTTGTGATGATTTCTGGTGGTTCTTCTTCAGGTGTTGCCATTGCTGTTCAGGGGCTGTGTCAGGAAATGGGCGTGATGTTCATGGCTGGCTTGACGCATTCAAATGATACAACAGGAAAAGACAAGCGTCGTTATGGCTTCCGTCATTTCTTTAATGCAAAAATGACGGGTGCTGCACTTGGCCCTGTATTAAAAGAAGAAATGGGAACCGACCGCAAGGCTTATCACTTGACCTCTGATTATACCTGGGGCTGGACGCAGGAAGAGTCAATCAAGGAAACCACCGAAGCATTGGGCTGGAAAACAGTTAAAACGGTTAAAACTCCGGTAGGCGCAGGTGACTTCTCACAATACATTACTCCTGTACTTAACTCTGGTGCTGATGTGCTGATCCTTAATCACTATGGCAAGGATATGATTAACTCACTGACTCAATCGGTGCAGTTTGGTCTCAAAGGCAAAAAAGTCAACGGCAAGAAGTTTGAAATTATTGTTCCCTTGTTCTCACGCTTAATGGCGCAGGGTGCAGGCGATAATATCAAGGGTATTTTGGGTACAACCAACTGGAACTGGGCACTTCAAGATGAAGGTTCGCAAGCTTTTGTGAAGTCGTTTGGTAAAGAGTACGGCTTCCCGCCATCACAGGCAGCACACACCTGTTATGTGCAAACACTGCTTTATGCAAATGCTTGTGAGATGGCTGGCACATTCAACCCACCTGAAGTTATCAAGGCGCTGGAAGGCTTCAAGTTTGATGGCATGGGCAATGGTCCAACAGAATATCGTGCTGCTGATCACCAGTGTTTGAAAGATGTACTGGTTGTACGCGGAAAGGAAAAGCCACAAAGCCAGTTTGACTTGCTGGAAATCGTTAAGCAGGTACCTCGCTCGGAAGTTGAATATGATCCTAAAATATTCGGCGGTGATCTGGGACCTTATGAGGTTTGCTAAAAACTTCTTTACAGGTAACTATTAGCCGCTTTGTAGGTTGGATTAGCCTTAGCGTAATCCAACAGAGTTCGTAATTTCGTAATATAGTGCCACGAACTTGTCGGGTTACGCTTAGGCTAACCCGACCTACAAAATACACCCACGAGCATAACACTTGCATAAATAATATAGCCATATCGATTTCGGTATGGCTATATCATGTTGCTCTACATCAAACAGATACAGAGCAAAAATATATAAAAAACAGGGGGGATGGGTATTACTAACCCTTTTCCCGAGATTTACGGGGGACAGAAAAATCTATGGACGCGATACTGATCCAAATCCTTAATGGTCTGGACAAGGGTGGTGCTTATGCGCTGATCGCCCTGGGTCTGACTCTCACTTTCGGAACGCTCGGCATTGTTAATTTTGCCCACGGTGCTTTGTTTATGCTGGGTTCTTTCTGCGCTGTGTTGTTTAACAAGCTGTTAACGCTCTCTGTCAAAGTCAAGGATGAAAGCATCACCTTTTTTGATGCGTATAAAGAGCAGCCCTACCTCGAAATATGGTTTGGCGATACCGGCAAAGCGATTATCGACTACTCAGTACCGCTTTCGATTTTATTTGCAATCCCCGTGATGCTACTGGTTGGCGTCTTGATGGAACGTGGCTTGATCAAACATTTTTACAAGCGTGACCATGCTGACCAGATTTTAGTGACGTTTGGACTGGCGATTGTGATGCAGGAAATCATCCGTCACTTTTTTGGTGCAAACCCAATCCCCATGCCAGCGCCTGAAGTGGTCTCAGGAAGTGCGCCGATTGGTGAAATGCTGGGTTTAAGTGATAATCTGGTTTACCCCTGGTGGCGCCTGATCTATTTTATCTTCTCCATGATTATTATTTTTGCTGTATTTGCCTTTTTGAAATTCACCACTTTTGGGATGGTTGTCAGGGCAGGAATGGCAGACCGTGAAACCGTCGAAATCCTGGGGATTAATGTGCAGCGCCGCTTTACCATTGTGTTTGGTTTGGCAACCGTTGTCGCAGGGCTGGCAGGAGTCATGTATGCACCCATTCTGCCGCCGGATTACCACATGGGCATGGAATTTCTGGTGCTGTCATTTGTGGTTGTCGTGGTTGGCGGTATGGGCTCATTGCCGGGCGCAGTTCTCGCGGGCTTTTTGCTTGGCATACTGCAATCATTTGCCTCCATGAACGAGGTGAAATCAATTATCCCGGGTATCGACCAGATTATTATTTATCTTGTCGCAGTTGTTATTCTGTTGATAAGGCCTCGCGGATTAATGGGACGCGAAGGCGTATTTGAGGATTAAGGCAGGAATAAAACAATGAATGTAATAAAAAAGATTTTCTCAAGTACACCACTGCTGATGCTGGTATTTTCTGCGGTGGTTTTATCTGCCCCCATCTGGCTGGATCCAATAGGCGCAAACTATCCTGACCTGTTACAGAAATTTGCCATTTTTGGTATTTTTGCAGTGGGCTATAATATTTTGTTTGGCTTGACGGGCTATCTGTCATTTGGTCATGCGACCTTTCTCGGTGTGGGCTCGTATACCGCC
>JALVDQ010000186.1 GCA_027008885.1 Thiotrichaceae bacterium
CGAGTTTAAAGTGACAGCTCAGTTGCTGGATGATTTCGCGTCTTAAAATATCGTCATCTGTTAAAGACAAGCCACGAATAATGGGCAATTTTCCTGCCTTGATCGCCGCATAATAGCCATCAAGGTCTTTCTCGTTCTGGCTGTAGCTGTTGTGAATACTGCTAATGGAGCTGACCCCCATAGCAATCAGGTCACATTCAGCATGTGTGGTATAACCCTGGAAATTTCGATGCAGACTGCCTTCTGCCTGAGCGATGGCAAGTTCATCATCAGGCTTGGCAAAATGATCCATACCAATGTATTCATAACCCGCGCTGGTAAGCGTTTCGATGCTTTGCTGCAAAATCTCAAGCTTGTCTTCCGGGCTGGGAAGCTGCTCGGCATTTATGCGGCGTTGTGGCTTAAACAGATGCGGCAGATGCGCATAGTTAAAGACAGACATTCGATCCGGGTTCATTTCAATTGCCGTTTGCAATGTTTTTGCAAAACCCTCGACGGTTTGCAGTGGCAGACCATAAATCAGATCAATACTCACAGAGTGAGCGTCGTTTTCACGGCAGGCGTCTATAATCGCCCGGGTTTCCTCAACCGGTTGAATCCGGTTAACTGCTTTTTGTACTTTTTCATCGACATCCTGAACCCCCAGGCTAAAGCGGTTAAAGCCAACTTCACGCAAAAGCTTTATGGTTTCCTTGCTGACACTGCGCGGATCAATTTCAATCGAATAATCACCCGAATCATCATCCAGCAAATTAAACGATTTGCGTGTGTACGCCATCAGTGCTTCAATCTCATGGTGCTTTAGAAATGTCGGCGTACCACCACCCCAGTGCAATTGCTCTACAACACGCGATGAGTTAAACAGGCTGCTTTGCATATCCATCTCTTTATACAAAGAATCAAGATAGGTTGGCGTTTTTGAATAATCCTTGGTTGCAATTTTATTGCAGGCGCAATAAAAACAGATCGTATCGCAGAAAGGAATATGAAAATACAGGGAGAGTGGACCGTTAGCTTCGTTGCTTAGATTAGCGTGTCGCAGAAAATCTTCTTCCCTGAATTCGGGTGTAAAGGCAACTGCTGTAGGATATGAAGTGTAGCGGGGACCAGATTTGTCGTAGCGTTTTATAAGATCAACATCAAATTCAATTTTCATTAGATTGCTTGTTCCGAGCCTGTAATTTCTCGTCATTATATTTCATTAATTGCAATGTGAGGTATATTTTTGCAGGCACAGAGATAAATAAACCGCCAGCAATGAGTCCGGCAATACTTAAAATGCCATCAGTCCCTTTGGTAGTGACAATATCCGTAAAGATAATCAGGGAAATACCAATAGCGATCAGGATTAACCCAACCACTATCAGAAAGATCATTAACCGTCTGCTTGCTTGTTCATTCATGGAGCGCACAATAAAGGAATAAAAACGGATGGTGAATGATTATCATCAATTCTTTCATTTGCATATTCAAGCTTCGGAGTTCAAATCTATCGTTACACAGAGATATTCGCAGAGAACCGCAGAGATTGTAAAGTGCCACGATTTTGTCGGATTACGCTTGAGCTAATCCGATCTGCAAAACACAGCTTTGAGCCACTACCCCTTCGTTTATACACCTTACTATTGTTTGATATTTTTTATAATGTTAACTCCGTAAGTACTGCATTGCGACGGAGCATAGTGGGCTATGTGACCAAAGCAATAACGAAGAAGATCAGAAAACAGGGGCTAAATTATTAGATTAATTTTGAGCGGGTACTTATAATCGCGCCATAAAAAATTAACGGATAAAGTTTCTTTATTTTCGGA
Source organism: Thiotrichaceae bacterium (assembly GCA_027008885.1). Taxonomy (GTDB): domain Bacteria; phylum Pseudomonadota; class Gammaproteobacteria; order Thiotrichales; family Thiotrichaceae; genus Cocleimonas. The sequence continues at coordinate 1,812 of JALVDQ010000186.1, forward strand.
TACAAGGGGTTGAATGAGCACGCAAACACTGATAGAGGCGCGAGCCTTACATCGCTATTTTGGTAAATACCATGCTGTTGATAATTTTAATTTAACGCTTCACAAGGGAGAAGTGCTGGGTTTGCTGGGTCCTAATGGTGCCGGAAAATCCACCACCATGCAGATGCTAACGGGCAATCTGTCTCCCACTTCTGGCGAGATTATAATTAACGGCATTAATCTTCTGGATGAGCCACTCAAGGCGAGACGCAGTATTGGCTATTTGCCGGAGCAACCGCCCGTTTACCGTGATATGACTCCTGCGGAGTATTTACGCTATTGCGCCCTGTTGCATGATATTCCCGGCGAGCGTCAGGGCAAGGCTCTGGCGAATGCTGTTGATCGCTGTGGTCTGGGTGATGTGCAAAACAAACTGATTGGCAACCTCTCAAAAGGCTATCAGCAACGGCTTGGAATCGCACAGGCTATTTTGCACCAGCCACAAGTGGTAATTCTGGATGAGCCAACCGTGGGGCTGGACCCCATCCAGATCAGGCAAATTCGTGATTTAATCCACGAGCTTGGCAAGGATCACAGCGTCATTCTGTCCACTCATATCCTGCCTGAAGTGCAGGCGGTTTGTGATCGCGTCAAGATTATCAATCACGGCAAAACGGTGTTTTCCGACAGTTTTGCAGAGCTTGCACAGAAACGCCGGAACACCTCGCTGAGCGTTGCTTTTGAAAAGGGAGGGGATGCCGAAAAAATCGCAGCCCTGGCAGGTGTTGAGCAGATAAAAACACTTCAGCCAGGCACGTTTCAGCTTGAATATTCGCCCCCGCTAAAGCCCTCTGACCTATTTCAACTCGCCGTCAAGGAGGGCTGGGTTATCAGCGAATTAAGAACAGATAGCCAAACACTCGAGCAGATTTTTATGAACCTGATTCATTTTGATGAACCAAAACAACAAAAAATAGTAAAAAAAGGGGGGGATGGGTATGTCTAAAATATTTATCATTGCCCGTAACGAATTTAGGCGACTGTTTAACTCACCGCTTGCCTGGAGCATTCTGGCAATCCTGCAATTTATTCTGGCACTGCTGTTTTTGATGTTTATTGAAGAATATATCGCAGTGGTTCAGGCAATGACAGCAACCATGGATAATCCACCGGGCGTAACCAAAATTATTGTATCGCCGCTGTATCTCTGGGCGGGGATCATTATGCTCGCCGTTATTCCAGTGATGACCATGCGCGTCTTTGCCGAGGAGCGCATGAATAAAACCTTGACGCTGTTGCTGTCTTCACCACTGTCGTCAACACAAATCGTACTCGGCAAGTTTCTGGCGCTACTTTTGTTTATTTTGCTACTGGTGTTAATGATTAGCCTGATGCCCCTCTCTTTGACTCTCGGAACCAGCCTCGACTGGGGCATGGTGTTTAGCTCTTCGCTGGGTCTGTTATTACTCCTGAGTTCA
>JALVDQ010000187.1 GCA_027008885.1 Thiotrichaceae bacterium
AAACAACACAAATGGATGTTGCCGGCATACCCAGAGAGGTAGTGAGCTGGGCTGAGCATATTCCGGTTATACCTCACTTAAACTGGACATTTGCCTACAACTACGGCGCCGCCTTTAATTTTCTGGGGGGGCACAGCGGCTGGCAACGCTGGTTTCTTTCCGGTCTGTCACTTGCCGTCAGCATTGCCATTCTTGTATGGCTATTCAAACTCAAGGAATCAGACAAATGGATGGCAATCGGTTTGTCACTGGTTCTGGGCGGAGCCGTAGGTAATCTGATCGACCGGGTTTTACAGGGGCGGGTAATTGATTTTATTGATGTATATGCCAACTGGGATGTTTTCTTTCTAAATAACGGACACTTCGCAACATTTAATGTCGCCGACATTGCGATTAATATCGGCGCGTTTATTCTGGTGGGTGTGAGCCTTTTTTCCAGGGAAAATAGTTAGTCTACTGCGGGAAAGCTGAATTTGGCTGGATTTTTCCTCAATTTTCGTTATTTGTAGTTTTCATCAAGCCTGAGGTTTTATATCCAGCCTTTTTGGGACAGAACATCCATCGCTATGCCTAACTGACGGGGTGTGAACTGTTTTTTTCTTGCATTCCAGGAGTAAACTTTTTTTATTACATCTTCTTGCGAAGTCGCTTGTTCTTTTTGTATTACCCAATGAACTGTTGCTAATAACTCCAGGCCAAAAGGACTTTCAAAGCCTGATACCAGTTCCTTGACACGCTCAAAACGACCCAGGGTTTCAGTATGTTTTTTTATAAAAACATTAGCCTCTTCAACTGCCTCTGGTATCAATTCCAATGATTTCACCGGATCATCACCACCATCGGCATAGCCTTTGATCATATGACCTTCAATAGCATTAAGCACATGACGCAGATTTTCTGCATAAGGTCCATAAGGTGCTTTTGAATACTTTAAACGTAAAGGTTCACCTGCTTCCTGCATAAAATACATTAATTTATGTACTTCCAATAAGCTAATAAATGGATCAAGCAAACCACGCAGATAACGATCAATCAACTCAATCAATGCGGCACGACCTACTGTCATATTAGGTATTTTTGGGGTGTATTCCATTTTATCCGCATCGGGCGCACCTTTTGGCTCAAACACAATGATGCGTGTATCAGATAACTGCTTAAGTTTGTCTTCGATACGATCACGAACATTAGCCCAATCCAGACCACCAAGCCCACTTCCTAAAGGTGGGACAGCAATCGACTGAATGTTTTTATCCTTAATAACTTGATACAAATCATCCAGACCTGATTCAATATCTTCCATCCGGCTTTTACCACGCCAGTGACGTTTAGTCGGAAAGTTGATAATGTAGCGCGGATTAGTTGTACCAAGCATTTCAAAAACAAACATTTTTCCGGGAACAACTTCTTTTTGCTTGCACGCCTTTGCGTAAGCCTTAAAGTTATCCGGGTAGGATTTTTTAAATTGTAAAGCGATACCTCTACCCATTACACCAACACAATTAACCGTATTAATAATCGCTTCGGCATCTTCAACTAACAAATTACCTGTTTTATATTCAATCATTCCCTAACTCCTTAGTAATACCAGTCACGGTGGGTAGTAATATTAGGTTGATGTATTTGATGGACGTTTAAAATTTGTTGTACTTGTAAATTCATATTCTGATTAATTTCCATAAAGAAGGTTTAAACCTTCGCCTTTAGGCGAACAGATTTTATCTATGATACTTTATGATAAGCATAGAAGGGAGTATCACAGATGGACTATCGTTACGGAAGTCATACAGTCTATACAATTGAATACCACTTTGTTTGGGTCACTAAATATCGCTACAAGGTATTAGTAGGAGAGATAGGTATACGAGTAAGGGATTTAGTACGGCAATTTTGTGAAGCGAACGAAATTCAAATTTTAAAAGGGGTCGTGAGCAAGGATCATGTCCACATATTGGTAAGTGCCCCTCCTCATATAGCCCCAAGCGATATAATGAGGAGAATAAAAGGAAGAAGCTCAAGCAAGTTGTTTGATGAGTTTCCTCACATAAAGAAACGCTATTGGGGTCGTCATTTTTGGGCACGAGGCTATTTTTGCGCAACAGTAGGTCAAATGACTGAAGAAATGATTAAAGAGTATTTAGACCATCATTTTGAACCGAAAAAGGATGATGGATTCCAGATAGAACCGGATTAAAACGCATCGTTTAGTCGATGCGTAAATGGACTTTCAGTCCGTAACCCTAACCCACCAGCTTTAGCTGGTGGTTGTTAAGTACACCAATTTCTTCAATAAGATGCCACGGAAACTGTTGCTCTAATAAAAACTCAGCCTGTTTACCATCTTTACAGCTTGCCCAGTTATGCTCATTAACCGCATCCCAATTAATTTCATTTAATCGCGTCAGATCATTTCGATCTTCAAAGAAGTAAGAACCTGCATTCGATAAAGTAAATGCCCAGCGTTGATTATTCTGGTTTGCCCAATTAACAACAGCATGTAAATCAGCAACCAGATGGATAATGGGCTGTTGCCCTCCTTGATACGCAAGCTCAGTATTTCGTTTGTGAATTAAATACAACATGACCGAGCGAGGACAAAAATAGAATGGTACACATTCACCCACATATAGATCAGGATAACAATCAAGCGTTAGCTCATTTAAGCGCCTTTCCTTAATCGCATTCATACCAATCACAGTACCAGCAGGGTTTTGTTGGGCTGTTATGGCATCGCACCATAATGCACCCGCCTGAATAATTGAGGCAAGTCGGTCGATATGAACAATATGATAGATTTTAGGATTTTCTGACATACTTATACAATAGCTGTTATTGCAGGTATTTCAAAATTGCTAATGTCAATTTTCCTGTGACGGCGGAAATAATCGCATTTGCACTATAACCAGGTATAATCAAATACCCTGAAAAATATATAAAAAACAGGGGGGATGGGTATCAGAGGACAGAGGACAGAGGACAGAAGACAGAGGACAGAGGACAGAGGACAGAAGACAGAGGACAGAGGACAGAGGACAGAAGACAGAGGACAGAGGACAGAGGACAGAGGACAGAGGACAGAGGACAGAGGACAGAGGACAGAAGACAGCAGCGTAGCCCGTATGCAGCATGCGGATTACGGGGATTGCACATTGTTAATCAGTGCTCCTGTGTTTTGCTCCTCAACACAGACCACAGGTGCAATTACAAAAATATGTAAAAATCAGGGGGGATGGGTAGTTATTGTACAGTATAAGCTGAATTAG
>JALVDQ010000188.1 GCA_027008885.1 Thiotrichaceae bacterium
AGAACCACGCACGATGCGCTTTTTGCTGGTAAACTGGACGATAAGCTCACCTACACAAAACGCCTGCGCCGCCCTCTGGAAACCTACACCAGCACCCAGCCACCGCAGGTAAAAGCCGCCAGAAAAATGAAAAATCCGGGGCGCAAAATTCAATACATAATCACCCTGAACGGACCAGAACCCACAGAAAAACTGCACTCAATACCCGATTACCAGCACTACGCCGACAAGCAACTCGCCCCCGTTGCCGACAGCATCCTGCACTTTCTGGATACCTCATTTGAAAAAATCACCGCAAGGCAAATGGATGTTTTTAAGCTGGATTAGAAAGCTGGATTCTTTTGGTTTCTCCTTTTTTCTCAAGCTGATTCAAATAATGATGGTTTTTCATCTTTAATAAACTGTTGCTTGAACCTGTCTATGCCACTCCTAACTGTCGTATTGCTGCTTTTCGCTTTTTTGGTGTCATTTTGCGCAGTTTTTGTCTAAATTCTCTTCTTTGTCGGGGAGACATGGCACGAAATGCGCGTTTTATTCGCTGGCGCAGTTTAGGTGGCAGGTGTTTAAACCAGCGTCTTTGTTTTATTATTCGCTGACGTTGCTGTGGACTTAATCTCCTAAAGCGCTTAAAACGTTCACGGGCTAGCCTGCGTTGTTTTTTATCCAGTTTTTTCCATTTTTTATAGCGTTGTTTTAGACGCTTGCGTTGTTCCGGGCTTAAGGTTCTCCAGCGTCGGGCTACTCTCTGGAGATGAATTTGGCGATTTTCGGGCAGACTTTGCCATTTTTTCTTAAGAGGCTTTAACACTTTTTGCTCTTCTGCACTAAGTGATTGCCAGTCCAAAGCAGCACTATTGCCCGATAAACCAAGCAGACAAAGTATCAGCAGGCTTTGCACAAGGGTTAATTTATTCATGGTAATATATCGTTTCATTTTTTCATTATTTCTCCGAACATTCTTCGGGTATTATTAATGTGTTGGTTTCACAGTTATCTGATTCAGCCTTAATCCAGTCATCAAAGCCATCACCAGTAGCTTCTTCAACTTCTGCAAGATATTCCAGGAAAGCGGCACTCTCAGCTTCACTCTCATCCGCATCATTTTCCTGACTTGCATAAGTGTTTGTACATATTGCAAACATCAGAAGGCTAAAACAAAGGCTATAACTAATATTCACAGGGTTGCATCTCCCGTTGTTTCATCAAGTGACTCATCCAGCCATTGGTAAAAATCGAGCTGTATATAAAGATCCAGTTCAGATTCATCATTAAGAACCTCAAAATCATCAAATAACGCTAATGTGCTGTTCAGGTCTTTATTGGGCATGATCTGAAGGGTAACAACAAAGCCCAGAAAACCGGCTAAAGCCATGCCCGCTGTCGTAGCCGTTATCCATTTTAAGCTTGAGGGAGGCAGATAAAAATGAGATTTCTTCTGTAAAAGAGCCGTTTGGCGAGCCTCCTGAAGGCGTCTAAGAACAGATTCATCCAGTGTATCAGCTTCCTGGTCTAACGCCTGCCTAATCTTGCCTTTAAACGCCCTGTTTGCTTTCTCAGCAGCTTTATTCATATGAGAACTCCTGTAACTCTTTTCTGAGTCGTGCCATCGCCCGTGAATAATGCGTTTTAACGCTACCTTGCGTACACCCCATTATTTTAGCTGTTTCAATGGTACTATAACCTTCCCAGGCACGCAGCAAAAACGCCTGTTGCTGCCTGACAGGAAGCTGGCTAATGGCGTTTTGCAAGGCTTGCCTAAATTCCAGATCATCAGCAACTTGCTGTGGCTGGATATCAGATTCAATACTGTAGTTTTCCAGCCTTGAATCCTGCAATTCATCATCATGGTTGCTCTCTTTACTGGTATGTCCTAACCAGCTCCGCCAGCGGTTTCTAACAGATTGCTTGCGATGCCAGTCATTAATTCGGCTTTGTAAAATTCGATAAAACAGGGGTGGCCATTCATTGCTTTGCTTGTTTGAATACTTGCTAACCAGTTTTAACATAGCATCCTGAACAATATCCAGAGCGACTTCATCATCACAGGTTGCAAGGCGCGCCATAATAAATGCACGTTTTTCGCTGTGAGCCAGAAACTGTTCAATATTAGTATAGTAATCCAAAAGTTTTTCCTGTTTTACTTCTTTAACGGATCAGTGCAGATTTGGTTGACAGCCAAAAAATAAAAAATTATTGTCAACCGAATAGTTATCCATTCGTTATATAGAGCATAGGAGGAAAGATCCCCTATAATACTAAATTTAAAATTAAAGAATTAAAGTTAAAGAGGATAGCAAAATGAAACTAAATAACATGAAAAGTAATTTATTGAAAACAGTTCTGGGTATAAGCCTGGCAGTGATAGCACAATCAACTTTTGCCGGGACGAATAGTCCTGCCATTGACAAAAAACAGGCTAACCAGAAAGGACGGATTAGCCAGGGGATTCGCTCGGGTCAACTAACAGCCAGAGAAGCTGCCCGTTTGGGCAAGCAGCAACGAAGAATCTACCGTGAAGAACGCCGCTTTAAAGCAGATGGTCAATTTACCCGGCGTGAACGTGCTAAAGTGCATTTTGACCTTGCCAAATCTTCACGTAACATTTACAGGCAAAAGCATGATCGCCAGGTGCGGGGTCATCATCCGGCAAAAAAGATGGGCATACATCAGCGCCAGAAAAGGCAGGCACACAGAATAGGTCAGGGTGTTCGCTCGGGTGCATTAACCGCACGTGAAACGGTTCGTCTGGGCAAACAGCAAATACATATTCAGAGACAAAAGCGTCGCTTTAAGTCAGATGGCGTTTTGACCAAAAGAGAACAAGTGCGTATTCAACATCGTCAAAATCGGGCGTCAAGAAGTATTTACCGCCTAAAGCATAATAAGCGTAAACGCCACTAAGGGACAGCACAGCAACGGTGGGTTGGTGGTAGCTTAAAATAAAATGCACAGGTTGAATCAGCACAGGCTAATTCAACCTGTAAAATCCATCCTCCTGTTTTTATATATATTTTTTTGTATGGTCTGTGTTGAGGGGCGAAACACGCGAGCGTTGCTTACAATGTGCCACGATTTTGTCGGGTTACGCTTGGGCTAACCCGACCTACGGAACTGTCCTCTGATACACCATCAAGGTAGAACAGCCAGTTACCCAACTGTCCCCTCACAGATCCCTGCGTGCGGATTTCCCGCACAGGGCTCTTCAAAACTGCTCGCTTTGCACGTCGGCTTTAAATACGCTTAGAATGACTG
>JALVDQ010000189.1 GCA_027008885.1 Thiotrichaceae bacterium
CAGGTAGGGAAATAGTGAGTCTACAGCGGAACTTCTGTATTCAGTCCTCTGTCCTCAGATACCCATCCCCCCTGTTTTTTACATATTTTTATATTTATGTGATCTTGCAGTTGCGTAGGGTTGCGTATACCCCAGTAACCCTACAACTACATGCTACCGAGCTTTTGTTTTCAGTCTTCTGATTACAGTGCAAGCGAAATACGAAAATCATTACCGACCTTGCGTATATCGCTAATCTCAACCTTGATCAGGTCTTGCATATCTTCCAGTCCTGCCAGATTCAGCAGACCTTTGGCATCAGAGCCCATAAACACCGGGGCAACATAGAGTATCATCTCATCAACCAGTTTTGCCTGTATTAACGAACCGCATAAGGTCGCGCCAGCTTCAACATGCACTTCGTTGATTTCCTGCCTTGCCAGCTCCTGCAAGATTAATTCCAGCGGTAAGTGCTCATCCCCGTCGGTTTTATCTACTTCGAGGATTTCCACACCAAATGTTTTAAATGCCCTGACTAACTGTTGTTCCTGCTCAAGTGTTTCCCTGGCGACTACAATCAGCTTGTCACCCGCGCTTTTTAATAGTTTGGCATCCAGCGGAGTGTTCAGACTGGTATCAATGACGACCCGTTTGGGTTGCCTTACCTCGCCTTCTATACCCAGCTCCTGCGCCGTTAAACGCACATTAAGCGAGGGGTCATCCGCAGCGACGGTTCCGATTCCTGTTAATATGGCGTCTGCCTGAGCGCGTAGTTTCTGCACATCATAACGAGCATCTTCACCTGTTATCCATTTGCTTTCACCGGATGCCATGGCGGTACGCCCATCCAGACTCATTGCCAGTTTTACACGCACCCACGGCAAGCCTTTTTGCATACGCTTGATAAAACCCGGGTTGAGCTGTCTGGATTGCTCTTCAAGCACACCAACGACCACTTCAATGCCTGCCTCCTGCAAGCGTTTTATGCCCTCTCCTGCAACCTGCGGATTTGGGTCTTGCATGGCGATTACAACACGGCTCACCTGGGCTTCAATCAGTGCATTCGCGCAGGGTGGGGTTTTGCCTGTATGCGAGCATGGCTCCAGGGTGACATAGACGCTAGCACCATGAGAGAACCTGTTACAATTTGAAAGCGCATTGATTTCAGCGTGAGGCTCTCCAGCCCTTTGGTGATAGCCTTCAGCAATGATTTCGCCTTTTTTGGTGATAACGCAGCCAACCCGAGGATTGGGGTGTGTCGTGTAAAGACCTTTTTTTGCCAACTGGATGGCTCTTGCCATGAAGACATAATCATCCGGTTTTATTTCTGGCTGTGGCAACTCTGACATTATTCTGCTCCTGGCAGCTTTCGCTGGCGTTTTGTAAGTTCTGGACCAGGGCTATTTTCCAGGCTTTTAATTTCTTCAATAAATTCGCCAATATTCTTGAAGTCACGATAGACTGATGCAAAGCGGATATAGGCAACTTCATCCATTTTACGCAATTCTTCCATGACATAATCACCAATCAGGCGGCTGCTAAGCTTCTTTTGATTGTCTGTTTTTTGGCGGTGAAGTATTTTTTTCTGAATTTCAACAATGGCGTGATCAATTGCCTTTGAATCAACCGGGCGTTTCTGCGTTGCCCGCATTAAACCCGCCCGCAGTTTATGTGGATTAAACGCCTGTTTTTCTCCGTTTGAGTTTGTTATCGGAGGGATATTAAATACTGCCGACTCATAGGTGCTGAAGCGGTCACCGCAAGAAGTACACTCCCTGCGGCGACGCACCTGATCTCCTTCGTTGGCAAGCCGCGAGTCAATCACTCGTGTATCCTTATTTCCGCAAAAAGGGCAGTACATAACAGCTCAATTTCAGTCTATTTATAAACAGGCAAACGCGCACAGATTTCTGCTACCTTGTTGCGAGTCGCGTCAATCACAGAGGTATCGTCAGGGTCTTTTGCGAGTGCGTCCAGAATATCACACATCCAGTTTGCCAGTTCGATACTGTCTGCTTCATTAAAACCGCGTGTGGTAATTGCTGGAGAACCAACCCGAATGCCGCTGGTAACAAAAGGTGACTGCGGATCATTCGGCACCGCATTCATATTTACCGTGATATGCGCCGCCCCAAGTGCCGCGTCGGCTGCCTTGCCAGTCAAGCCTTTGTCAATCAAGTCAACCAGAAACAGGTGATTATCCGTTCCGCCGGAAACTATATTGTAGCCACGCTGAATAAATGTATTCGCCATGGTGCGCGCATTCACAATAACCTGCTTTTGATATTCCTTGTATTCTGGCTGCATGGCTTCCTTGAAGGAAACCGCCTTGGCTGCAATCACATGCATTAACGGACCGCCCTGCGTACCAGGAAAAACCACCGAATTGAGTTTTTTCTCAATTTCCGGATTTGATTTTGCAAGGATAATGCCGCCACGCGGACCGCGCAGTGTTTTATGGGTCGTCGATGTGGTGACATCCGCTATCTGCACAGGTGACGGATACTCACCCGCTGCCACCAGACCTGCAACGTGTGCCATGTCCACAAACAGGTAAGCGCCCACTTCGTCAGCAATATCACGAAAACGCTGCCAGTCAACCACACGCGAATAAGCCGAGAAGCCTGCCACAATCATCTTTGGTTTGTGTTCACGAGCGAGTGCCTCAACCTGTTCATAATCAATTTCACCTGTGTCTGCGTTCAATCCGTATTGAACTGCATGGTAAACCTTGCCGGAAAAGCTGACATGCGAACCATGGGTTAAATGACCGCCATCTGCCAGTGCCATACCCAGAACCGTTTCACCCGGCTGCATCAGTGCCATGTAAACAGCGAGATTCGCAGATGATCCTGAATGAGGCTGCACATTGGCATAATCTGCGCCAAACAGCTCTTTTACGCGATCAATCGCCAGTTGCTCTGCAACATCAACATATTCACAGCCACCGTAATAGCGCTTTGCAGGATAACCTTCGGCGTATTTATTGGTAAGAACAGAACCCTGTGCTTCCATCACACGGGGACTGGTATAGTTTTCGGATGCGATCAGCTCAATATGATCTTCCTGTCGCTGGACTTCCGAGGCGATAGCGGCGGCAAGTTCATCATCAAAACCTGCGATTGTCATGTCTTTTGAAAACATTAAAGGTTTGCTCCTAAAGAAAAGTTTTTGTGGGCAATTTGAAAAAAATCACATAATCATAGCGCAATTAGAAACAGAGTATAATACCCATCCCCCCTGTTTTTTACATATTTTTGCATAGC
>JALVDQ010000190.1 GCA_027008885.1 Thiotrichaceae bacterium
AGTTTATCAAGAGAGGCGAATAGTCGCTCTATTTAACGAACTTGATAAGCTCAGATTATGATGATTGTGGGATTTGCAGTCAATTTCTAGTTCTCGGACAAGCTCCTAGGCTGTCGAAATAATACCTATATTTATTTCATAAGGTTCCTGCTTTTTGGATGCTCTCATTTAAAAATAACCTGTAGGTTGGGCTTCGTGCCTCAGCCCAACCTACAGTTTATGGGAAATCTAAAAAGCAAGAGGTAAAATTCAGGTAAACCTGTTGTAATTCGCAGGCTCCTAGTACAAAAAAGTATTAAAAAACAGTGGGGATGGGTGATATGTAAAAACATTATACCCATCCCCCCTGTTTTTATATATTTTTCATGGTGATGGGTAAAACCTGTGTCTTGCAGGTCGGGTTAGTCTGGGCGTAACCCGACAAGACCGTGGCACTATGCTGAATTATGCTACGCTAATCCGGGGCAAGCCATTACCATTGTAACGACCAAATATTAAGAATTATCCCATGCCAAATGAACTGGACAGCATAAAAGAACGCCTCAGGGAGTTTGCCAAAGAGCGTGACTGGGATCAGTTTCATTCACCCAAAAATTTCTCCATGGCGCTAATTGTTGAATGCGCCGAACTGGTGGAGCATTTTCAGTGGCTTACTGATGAGCAAAGCAAACGCCTGCCCGCAGAAACGCTGCATGAGGTTTCTCTTGAAATGGCGGATATTATGATTTATCTGATACGCCTTGCAGACAAGCTGGATGTTGACCTGATAAAAGCAGTAGAAGAAAAGATTGAGCTGAACGCACTCAAATATCCTGTTGAAAAAGCTAAAGGGCTGGCGACCAAATACAATAAATTGTAATTTTTTAAAGTTGCGGCTTTTCTTCAGTAGACGCTCAGTGTTTCAGACAGATTCCTAACTCACAATCACAACTTTAGCTCCACCAACAGGTTTTCCTGCATAAAAAATCTCTACCGAAGTGTAAGAATCACCCTCAACAACTTCATCGTGTCTTACTGTAAGCCAGGTCAATACTTGCGGCCAATAACCTGGCAACTCTTCAATGACTAAATCAAGAAAAAGAATTTTATCATTAAATCCCTGGGGTACTGAATGTTTCAGGCTGGCTTTTACGCCAGGATGCGGCAGCAAAACACTACCCGTGACATGAAAGCCATCAGGGGCAGGCGGCATCGTATCCAGCCAGGCGTACCAGTCTTTGCTTTCCAGTAGATTGATTGAGGTGTTCTCTGTGACTTTAACAAACTCGACCATTGTATCTCTCCTCTTGCGTATTTTCAGGTTCTTGAGCTGAAATTATTTTTTTAGATTGTTATCAGAAAGTATAGTGCGATAATTCAACTTGAATTAATATCTGTCTATTAAATACCCATCCCCCCTGTTTTTTATATATTTTTGCGTAGCCCGCGTTTTGCATACTCAATGCAGACTACCCGTATTCCGCAGGGCTTCATACGCTATCTTCTAAAATTCATTGCAGTCAGTTTTTTGTTGTTTTTCAGGAGGATCTACTTGTGTAGCCCATCTCCGCGGACTACACTAAGTACCCAAACAAAATTAATTTAACAAAATTTCGTTTCCTGTTTTTTGATATTCAAGGCATTGCGACGGGAGCATAGTGGGCTATGTGACCAAAGCAATAACGAAGAAGATCAGAAAACAGGGGCTAAATTGGTTTTAGTTCCATCGCCTGATGAGATTGATGAGCTTTCAGAAATATTTACACCATTGCTGGATAAAATTATTTCAAATAACCAAAGACCAAAGGACTTGGAATCCCTCCGCGATACCCCCCCTGCCCAAATTGATGAGCGGTGAAGTCAGGATAAGCTACAGCAAGGAGTCACAAGGAGTCATAAAAAATGGACAGTAGCCCAATCAAAATCTACCAAACCGATGACGGACAAACCCAGATTGATGTGCGTTTTGGGGATGATACCGTTTGGCTGAATCGGCAACAATTGTCTGAACTGTTTGGACGTGATGTAAAAACTATCGGTAAGCACATTGGCAATGTCTTTAAGGAAAAAGAATTACAGAAAGAATCAGTTGTCGCAAAATTTGCGACAACTGCCCAAGACGGCAAAACTTATCAGGTTGAATATTATAATCTTGACGTGATTATTTCTGTGGGTTATCGAGTTAAATCGTTGCAAGGCACCCAATTCCGCATCTGGGCAACCCAACATTTAAAAAACATCCTGATTCAAGGCTACAGCCTGCATCAGAAACGCTTTGAACAAAACGCCCAAGCCTTGCAACAGGCATTAAAACTGATTGAAAAAACCGCAAAATCTCCTGATTTAACACTGGATGCAGGTCGCGGTCTAACCGAGATTGTCAGCCGTTATACGCAAACCTTTTTATGGTTGCAACGCTATGATGAAGGTCTGCTGGATGAACCCAAGGGGCAAACAGGTGGAGATTTGCCCAGCCCTGATGAGGCAATGCAAGCCTTGACGGCATTAAAGCAGGATTTAATCGCCCGTAAACAGGCAACCGATTTATTTGCTAAACCACGCAGTGATGGCTTGGTGGGTATTTTTGGCAATTTGAATCAAAGCGTGTTTGGTGAAGCGGCATACCCTACGATTGAAAGCAAAGCCGCTCATTTACTGTATTTTGTGGTAAAAAATCACCCATTTTCAGATGGTAATAAACGCAGCGGTGCATTTTTGTTTGTCGATTTTCTTAATCGTAATCAGCGTTTATTAAATCAGCAAGGCGACCCCGTTATCAATGATACGGGATTGGCGGCTTTAACCTTGCTGGTTGCAGAATCCGACCCACAACAAAAGGAAACGATTATTCGTTTAATTATGCAGATGTTACAACGGCAAGAATAGTATGAAATATAATCCCAATATTCATCATCGCCGTTCCATTCGATTAAACAATTATGATTATTCACAGACCGGGCTGTATTTTGTCACCATTGTGACCCAAAATTGTGAATATTTGTTTGGGGAAATTGTGAATGATGAAATGGTTTTGAATGATGCGGGAATGATGGTGCGTAGCTTGGATGAGCGTAGCGTAATCCAACTCCGACGTAAGCCAGATAGAGTGCCACGCTCTTGTCGGATTACGCTTGGGCTAATCCGACCTACAACTGTCCTCTGTCCTCTGCTACCCATCCCCCCTGTTTTTTATATATTTTTGCGTAGTTTTTTCTGTTCTCGACGAAGTTGTTTGCGTTCTTTGCG
>JALVDQ010000191.1 GCA_027008885.1 Thiotrichaceae bacterium
TTCCATAGGCGTAAGGAAAATAACCACCCGGATACCCTCCAATATTCCCCCAGCGATGTTTTTTTCCAAACCAGTTTTTAGCATCAGCCGACTGTATGAATAGTGTCAAAATAATCAATATAACTGTTTTTGAAAGTGAAATTTTCATCTGGACTCTATCTAAAAAATTACTGTATTTATAGTCTCCTAGGAGCCTGTCTGAGAATATGAGTCGTAGCGAGGGAAAGCTGATTTGAGCTAGATTTTTTATCAATTTGAGACGAATAGTTGTTCTATTTGACGAAAATTGAGGGAAAATCTAGCCAAATTCAGCTTTTCCGCAGTAGGCTCACTATTTTCAGACAGGCTTCTAGTTTAGTACATATCACGCTCTTAATTAAAATACTGTATCCAGAGCTATCCGGTTTGTCTGAAGCAACCGTTTTGACCAGTGTTGTTCATCAGCCTGGATAAAAGCGGGTCTGACCAGTTTGGCTCGTTTAAGCAAACAGTCCGGGTTGTCCTGTCGGAGATATATTCCTTCCCTTTGTTCTGAACCGAAGGCTGATGCTTCTGACAATAATCTGTTGAGAGCTTCCAATGTAAATCTTCCTGTGCCCAGTAGCGGGACTTTACTGATATTCATGGAATCGAATTTTTTGTCTCGCTTTTTTGTGCTCAGAAAACATTGTTGTTGTTTGTCATAAATATCAAATCCAATAAACCAATCGGGCAGTGCTGTATAGGCAACAGTATGCTGCGCATAGCACCATTCACCAAAAAGAATATATCTGTCAAGCAGTTCTTCGAACAAAGTATCAGTATGTTTTTTTATCCATGCCAAAAGAGGTTTCCATTGTCCATTTGCCGGTAGCTGTAAATAACTCCCCCGGTTTTGTGCCTGCAACTCACCCTGTTTATTAAATGAAAGTCCCAGGTTGGCGCCATCAATTTTCTCTTCAACTACCAGCTCCTGCTGCAGAAAAGATTGTCGTTCTGCTGCTGTCATCACTTTATCAGCACGAATCTGTTGATCATTGGTGATCAGCAAGTGGGGGGTCGAAGGAAACTTGAAAAAGTTATCACTCATGCCCCATTTTTTCCTTATATTTGCTTTTTATATATTCAGGGCAAAGAAATTCCACTGTGATTCCTACTTCTTTGAGCGCTTTATTCCAGCCCCACCATTTACTATCGGTGGACTGAAGTATGGGTGGCTTATCAGGGTGGGCATTTGCTACAGCAATAAATATTCGGTCATTAGGGTCAAATTTCGCCAAGCCAGCATGTTCGGGAAATTCTTCATATGAATCTGATGCTTGGGTTATTGGAACTCGCGTAATATGTCTTGGTTGGTATTGATGATCGTGAACCCACTTCATAAACCGATCCCCTTGTCCTGGCTGACCGCTAAATGATAAATGTCTTTGGTATTGAGAAAATATTTCATCAGCTTCATCCAGTACCAGCTTGCGTTTTCCACTGGTAATATTTTCTATTTCTAATACGCACGCCATAACACATTCATCGGTCACCTCCGATTCTGAGTTTGGCTGAGTGGCAAGGTTTGCATTAATGGGAACATTGGTATCCACAATACATTGATTGCATCGCGTCATTATTCAGCCGTCTCGCTTTGTTTTTTTAATTGCAGTTTTTTTTCCATAGCCGCCTTTGCCTGAGCAGTGATATCAGCCATTTCATCCCCAAAAAAGTTAGCTGGCCAATTGGTGATATTGCCAAAAAGATCGATTTGAAGTGGCTCTAATTTTGCGGGTGTGTGTGTGATATTAGCAAAATAGGCGGAAACCTTCTCCCTGGAGATTTTTTCTTCTGCAATACGTCTTTGCAAACGGCGCAAAAAGTGTTCGGAATGGGTTTCAATAATAAGCTGGATGTTTCGGTCTTTATTATTTTCCTTCGAATTAATTGCATCGATCATTACATCCGCCAAAGCAGACTGCGCCCTTGGGTGAAGGTGTATTTCAGGTTGCTCCATGATAATGATAGAACCAGGTGGCGCATAGTAGCTCTGAACCAAAACGGGAAGTACCTGTGAAATACCAAAACCAACATCAGGCAAATCAACCCAGTCTCTGGAACCTCTTGTTTTTAATTTAACCTCATAGTAATTTTCAGAGAGCGACTTTACCTTGAATGCTTCAATCAAACCCAAACGCTTGAGGCTTTCCGCTATGATTTGTTCAAAAGGTTTGGCAGGAGAAGAGCGACTTGCTCCCGGCTTTACTATACCAATTTTGCGTTGTCGCGAGGCCAGAATAGCGGCAATGGCATTCTCTCCTGCGTAACCTACACTCTCAGGAGTATTCCCTGCCCAGGTATATAATCGGTCTGTTTTTGTTCGCAGAGGTCCAAGATAATAAAGGGACTTAAACAGATTTTCCTGTGCTAGATTAAGCTGTTGAACAAATTCGGCATTTTGATAATAAACGACCATCTCATCTGGAAAACCATAAAAACGTACCGTTTTCTTTATTGGCCAGGAACGCATCTTTTTTTGCCTAAGCTCGTACTTTTGTGAATTAACTGAATATTCTTTTTTATTTTCTTTGCGTTCCAGTTGAATAGTCATTGACAAATCATCGTCATTTAATAACTGGTATTGGATTTTTTCGACTTGTGGTAATTGGTTCTTCGCATCACCCGCACAAATTACAGCACTAAAATCCAGTTTATTGGCTACATATTCATTGCTTGAAACAGGATCCTTCACAATTAATTTTTTATTCATCAACCACTGATATTCAAATGAAAGTTTATTTGAAAGATCATGTTGAAATATCATTTCCTGATAAGAACCCAATTGTACTGCCGAATTTTTTCCGCCTGGATAAAAAACTGCATCACGGTCAGATGATTCCGTAGTTTGCTTTAACAGCATTAAAAACTGACCTATGCTTGATTTTCCCGCGCTATTTGCTCCAAAGAAAAGAGTAATAGGCGACATCTGGATGGAACCAGTATCTTTCCAGCCCTTGAAATTTTGTATGGATAGTTGTGTCAACATTGGCTTTTCCTAAGCTATTCATTCTCATTATAAAGTGTTGATAGTTTTTTTCACTTTTCTTTAGCGACTAAACACCACCCTCGGCAGAGTTGCGCTGCGCTTGTGCTGTTTGTCATCCTGCCAGTGGATCAGGTCTTGTTGCTCATCGTCAAAATAGGCATTGGCATCTTCGCTGGCTATGGCGAGCCAGGTCATGAGTTCTGCCAGTCCCTGCTCC
>JALVDQ010000192.1 GCA_027008885.1 Thiotrichaceae bacterium
AAATAAGGCAATATTCTTAAGTATGCTGGTTAGTTTAGGCAGAATCCAGTTTGGATTTTGGCATGGTATTTGCTTGGTTAGCAATAAGTAAACAATCAAGTCAATAAATTTTAAAACGGAGTTAATTATGTCAACACTTGCTGGATCAGAACGGCTCAATATTTTTGCTTTGGGAAAGGAAAATATACGCATACTTCACTACACCTGGTTTGCTTTTTTTATGACGTTTGTTGTATGGCTGGGGCTTGGTCCCATGATGCCATTTATCAAGGAAGCGCTTTCCCTGAGCGATCAACAGGCGAAAGTATTGCTGATTTTAAATGTTGCCATGACCATTCCGGCGCGTATTGTCGTAGGGATGCTTGTGGACAAGCTTGGTCCGAAAATCATGTTCAGCAGCATTCTGGTGCTGGGCGGTTTTATCAGTATCGCATTTGCCTGGGCACAGAGCTATGAACAACTCGCCATTCTGCGTTTTCTTTCGGGTTTTATCGGTGCGGGCTTTGTGGTCGGTATCCGCATGATTGGAGAATGGTTTCCGGCGCGCCAAACCGGTATCGCACAAGGAATTTATGGCGGCTGGGGTAATTTTGGATCAGCTGGTGCAGCCATGACCCTGCCGTTTATCGCCGCAAATTATGGTGGTATTGACGGCTGGCGTTATGCGATTACCTTTGCCAGCATTGCCGCGATAGCTTATGGCATATTTTATTATTTTCGTGTGAGTAATACACCCAAGGGATCAACCTATTTCAAGCCCAAGAAAACCGGCGCCATGGAAGTTACCAGCGGTTTTGATCTGGTGCTTTATATGCTGATGAATATTCCGCTGTTTCTTGCTCTGGCAGTACTGACCTGGAAGCTGTCCCCCGCCAAAATGGGACTTATCGGTGAAACAATGACTTATCTTGTCTATGCTGTACTTGCGATTGTTTATGCGCTCCAGGTATGGAAAATCTGGCATGTAAATTCACATATCCTGAAGCAGCCTGTACCCGCCATGCAGCGTTACAAGTTCAAGCAGGTGGCAATTCTCGACTGGGCTTATCTGGTGACTTTTGGTACCGAACTGGCAGTCGTCTCCATGCTTGCAATGTTTTATGTTGAGTGGTTCCACCTGCCAAAAGTTACCGCAGCACTGATGGCAGGGATTTATCCGGTCATAAATCTGTTTGCCCGTCCTGGCGGTGGCTGGATCAGCGATAAAATCGGACGCAAACTTACACTGATGATTGTGTTTGCGGGTATCACTGCAAGTTTTCTGCTACTTGGCTTTGTAAACAGGGAATGGCCTATCTGGGTGGTTGTCGCCATGACAATCATTGGTGGTATTTTCTCAAAAGCAGGCTCAGGCGCGGTATACGCCATGGTGCCATTGATCCAGCGTCGCATGACCGGGCAGATCGCCGGTATGGCGGGTGCGTTTGGCAATGTCGGGGCAGTTATCTTTTTAACAGTCAATTCACTTGTCGATTATGACCAGTTTTTTATGTTTATTGGGATCATTTCAGCATTTGTCTTTGCATTAATTGTATTCTTCCTGGAGGAACCCAAAGGACAAATTGCAGAAACATTACCCGATGGTACAGTTCAAATGATTGATGTGAAGTAGTAAGTACCCGCTCAAAATAATCTAACACTTGGGTACTTAGATCCTCAAAAGAAAGAGAAAGCATCATTCTGGCGCAAATCAGATTCATACCAAATACATACCCCATTGCTGATTTGCGCCGATATGAACAAAATAGTGTCACGATCGGCAAATATTTCACCCGGCAATTCACATCTCCGCACAGGCTGTTTGTATAATGTATGTACTGGCAATCAGCTTATAACGACTTATAATCCGCAGCTCGCTTTATATTCAACTAAGTTTATTCAAAATAGGCTATATTCAAATTGTATGCTTAATTGCCCTGAATCAGGTTATTCATACGAATACAGGATATCTGAATCCGTGACTCATTATGCCGCATGTAGTGTGTAGTGCAGCCACCGATCCAGCTAAGATTATTTTAATAAACTCCTTAAGGGGGAGCTATGCGAAAACATACACCATTTATATTTATGTTGCTTGTAATGGTGCTAAGCGCTTCACCAGTACATGTTGGCAGGGCAGAAGCCCTGGGTGCCGCTGAAATTACAAAAGCACTTCAAAATGATTATCAGTCCCAGCTAAAAAAAACCAGACGCGCTTCCAGAAAAAGAAGGGCTTCCGGTAGAAAAGTTCGTGTCAATGCGAATCAGGATATTCTGGCAGAATATCAACGTCTTTTGCGACAGATGGATCAAAAGAACAGTAAAAGAAGAAAACAAAAGACATATAAAAAAACAGTAACAAAAGTAGCACCTCAGCCAGCCCGGCAACCAGTACCAGATGTAGAAGATTTGTTTAATGCCGCAAGTAATGGCGACATCAATACAATATCGCGCCTGTTACAAGAAGGAATCAATATCAATGCAAGTAATAACCAAAAGGAAACCGCATTACATATGGCTGCTGCGCGTGGACACTATTCTACTGTTATTTTTCTTATAAATAATGGTGCCAATCCATTTGCGCGAACCGTCAAACAATGGCTGCCAATCCATCATGCAACCCGTTTCCGGCATGCAAATATTGTCAGATACTTAATGCAAAGAGGTTTGTCACCCCGTTTTAAAACCT
This sequence comes from Thiotrichaceae bacterium, assembly GCA_027008885.1. Classification (GTDB taxonomy): domain Bacteria; phylum Pseudomonadota; class Gammaproteobacteria; order Thiotrichales; family Thiotrichaceae; genus Cocleimonas. Next base: position 2,669 of record JALVDQ010000192.1, read on the forward strand.
CGGATGGTTATAGCTCTATTGATATGGCAAGAACCAATAATGACAGGCAATTGCTCAATATTTTTGGAGTCAGGTAGGTTGTCGAACTACAACAGTTTTGCCTGAATTTAACCCCTTGCTTTTTAGATTCTCATAAACTGTAGGTTGGGCTGAGGTACGAAGCCCAACAATGTGCTTGCATTGTTTTTTTGGGCTTCCTTCGTCAGCTCAACCTACGGGTTATTTTTAAATGAGAGCATCCAAAAAGCAGGGATTTTTATGAAATAAGTAAAGGCGTTATTTCGACAGGCTCCTAGAACTCGCCCGTGGCGCCGGCTTCCATAATCGCAAGAATTACTTTTTTCACGCTGACGGCTTCTTTCAATAACTTTTCAGGCAATGTCTTGCCGCCATAAATCATCATATCCATGTCGAGTGCATAGAGCCAGTATTTTCCTTTTTTGTCTTCCACCATGGCGATGCGACAGGGCAGATAAGCTGAAAAAGCATCCGAGTAGTCAACCATTGTCATCGCAGTTATCGGGTTACAATATTGGTATATTGTTAAAAGACGCTG
>JALVDQ010000193.1 GCA_027008885.1 Thiotrichaceae bacterium
GAAAAAACTAAAAAATAAAGCAACTACTCGGGGATGGGTATTTATCAATGTATACCCATCCCCCCTGTTTTTTGCATATTTTTACAGCCTGTACTTTCATCTCAATCTATTGCGCTGTCTCTAAAGCCTCTAAAGCTCTCCGGCAAAATATTTTTCCAGAAAGGTATCAAAGTCCAGCTTGTCCTGTGCTTCTATCTGGCTTTGTTGTTGTAGTGATGTCTCTGCCATTTTTTCCATTTTGATTTCAGTTTCCTGATCCAGTTTTCGTTGAAGAAAAAAGGCTTTGTGTTCTTCTGATTTACGTTTGGCAAACTGGTAGTAGCTGCCGTCTTTTTCCATAATCTCTTTCAGGACTCTGGCTGAGGGGGTTTTATCAGCGTCATCAATCAGTTCGCGTTGGCTGTTTATGGTGTTAATGTAGCAATTTTCCTTGTGGATTGAGTTGAGTATCTGTGCGACTCCAAGCATTTCATCAAATAATTGATGTGCCCATTCTGTCAGTGTTATTTCTTTTTTGTTGCGCAATAGTGTTAAGCCTGGTTTGCGCCCCTTGTGTGCGACCAGGCTCTGGTTTTCGTCAATTTCCCTGGCTTCTTGCGGATCAATTTCCGGGCTTTCCTGTAACAGGCAAAAAAGCATAAATAATTCAAGAAAATAGAGTTGTTGATGCGTTAGTCCCGCAGGACGAAAGGCATTGATGTCTACCGAGCGCAGTTCGACATATTGTATGCCGCGTTGCTCCAGTGCGTCTGTTGGTTTTTCAAAGCCTTTTAAAACCTGCTTTGGGCGCACACTGCTGTAGTATTCATTTTCAATTTGCAGGATATTGGTGTTTAACTGCAAATATTTGTCACCATCTTTCAAGCCGATTTTCTGGTAGGCTTCATGTGGTGTATTAATGGCGTAACGCAGGCTTTTTATATATTGCCCCAGTGTATTGTAGTTTGCTTTTATACCGCGCTTGTCTTCCTTGCGATTTGTATAGCCAATATCACCCATACGCAGTGAAGTGCCCCAGGGTTCATAACAGGTATTCTGATTAAAGATTTGCATGCTTTCCGGTTTGGGGATTCCGGCTAAAAAGGTTTTGCAGATGGCAGGAGAAGTGCCAAAAAGATAGGGGATTAGCCAGCCATAGCGCTGAATATTTCGCGTCATGCCCATGTAGCGTTCATTGATAAAGCGTTGCAGTGGCTTGTCGGTTTCAGCTTCGATCTCCTGAAAGGCTGGCCAGAAATCGACAGGAACGGAGTAGTTAAAATGGATGCCGGCGATTACCTGCATCATTTTTCCGTAGCGTTCAGCCAGCCCCTGACGGTAGACCGACTTCATTTTTCCGGCATTGCTATTACCATATTGCGCAATAATAATATCCTCTTCACCACGGATCACGCAGGGCATACTGCTAGTCCACAGGAGTTCATCCCTGATACGCTGATAAACAAAGGTTTCTACATCCAGCAGAAAATCCAGTGAGTGATGCGCACGATTGCAGGGAGGCGTAATCAGCTCCAGCAAAGACTCTGCGTAATCTGTCGTAATCCAGGGATTCGTTAATGCAGAACCCAATACCTCAGGGTGGGGCTTCTGTGAGATATGACCTTCACTATCGACCCGCAAACTCTCTTTTTCCAGACCGGTCAATGAATTTTTTAACAGTTGCGAGTAACCGTTATTTTCAATTTTATGCAGACGTTCAGATAATGTTTGATACAAGACTCATTTTCCTTTAAAAAGATGTAACTGGATAGAATAACGGATAATAACCATCCAGGCATTTTTACACTACATAAAAAAAGGTTTAATTAATGACGTATCAAATTAAGGTTCAACCCAGTAATCATACTTTTACAGCAGAGGAAAATGAATTTATCCTTGATGCTGCCCTGCGCCACGGCATTGCCTTCCCCTATGGCTGTCGCTCAGGTTCATGCGGCACCTGTTTGGGAAAGGTGCTGAGCGGTGAAATAGCTTACCCTGATGGCTTGCCTGTGGCGCTAATGGAGCATGAACATGAGCAGGGAAAAGCTGCCTTTTGTACTGCTGTGGCAAAATCTGATTTGACCCTGGAAGTGCAGGAAATTAGCAGCACGGATGAAATCGAGGTTAAAACCTTGCCGGTGCGTGTTGCCTCCCTGCGCAAGCTTGCCCGCGATGTTATGGAAATGACCCTGCAACTGCCTGAGAGCGAACGCCTGGCTTTCCGCGCGGGTCAGTATATTGAAATCATCCTCAGAGATAAAACACGTCGCGCTTTCTCTATTGCCAATTCACCATCGAATGACGAAGTGCTGGAACTGCATTTGCGTCATGTTAAAGGCGGAAAATTTACAGAATATGTCTTTAATGAAATGAAAGAAAAAGCATTATTGCGAATTGAAGGACCTTTTGGCAGTTTTTTTATTCAGGACAAGTCAAACAGACCGCTGATATTAATTGCTGGTGGCACCGGCTTTGCTCCGATAAAAGCAATGCTGGAACAATTAATTGAAGAAAATGATACGCGCCCTGTCTATCTTTATTGGGGAGTACGTTCAGAAGCGGATTTATACCGTGACGATCTGGCAAAAAAATGGGCGTTTCAGCACAAACACATCCATTACATTCCAGTTTTATCAGAGATAGATGAAAATGACACAGACTGGCAAGGCAGAACAGGATTTGTGCATGAAGCCGTTTTAAAGGATTTCCCCAGTCTTGCCGATTATGATGTGTATATGGCAGGTCCGCCAGTGATGGTTAATGCCGCTAAAGAAAGCTTTTTGCAACAGGGATTGCCGCAGGAGCAACTATTTTCAGATTCTTTTGAATTTAGCACGCCAGCAACCACTTCAGAAACCTGAATGTGCTGTATTTTGCCAGGCAGAGGACAGGGGACTGCCCCGTAGGTCGGCTTAGCCCAAGTGTAACCCGACAGGTCATGGCAGCATATTTAGATAATAACGCTGTAATTGTGGGGTTGGTGAAGTTTACGAAACCGAGCAGATTTAAGTCTCGATTACGGTTGGGTTCGCAAAGCTGCCCCAACCCTGTCTAACTCAACAGCTCCCCCGCAAAAATATGTAAAAAAAGGGGGGGGATGGGTTTGTTTATATAAGCATTTTATATAAGCATTCCTGAATAAAACATTTTCAGCTCTGTAAACATCTCCTAATCCGCTTCAGTCGTTTTCTGCTCCTGCATGTTTAAATCCAGTTCGGGGTAAAGCTTGTCAAT
>JALVDQ010000194.1 GCA_027008885.1 Thiotrichaceae bacterium
AAGGCAGAGCAGCAATCAGCGCAAAATGCCTATGAAAAAGTTATGCAAAAATTTAAGCAGTCAAAGAAAAACAAATGAGTTCTTCCAGTAGTCGCACAGGCAGTGCTCACACAGACGCTCATACAAAGCAAAAAAAATGCGGTAGCGTTTCTATTATTGGTCGCCCAAATGTTGGTAAATCCACCCTGCTCAACTATCTGGTGGGTTATAAACTGTCAGCCATAGCAAACAAACCACAAACAACCCGCACCAATATTCGCGGCATTGTGAGTGATCAACTGGATAATACTGCCTACCAGATTATTTTTACAGATACGCCGGGCATCCATCAAAACTCAAAAAATCTGTTGAACAGAACACTGAACAGCGAAGCGGTAGCAGCCGTAGAAGAGGTTGATGCCATCATTATGATCGTAGAAGCCTTAAAGTGGACAGAAGAAGATGATTTTGTCCTGAGTCGTTTGCAGCACACCACAAAACCTGTTTTTTTGCTTGTAAACAAGGTGGATCGTATTCAGGACAAAAACCGCCTGTTTCCCTATCTGCAAGAATTAATGCAGAAAAGAAATTATCATGAAATCATTCCCGTTTCTGCCACCAAAGGTACAAACACTGACACCCTGATTCGTGCACTGCTTAAAATCCTCCCGCAATCAGAATTTATTTACCCGGAAGATCACATTACAGACAAATCCGTGCGTTTTATCTGCGCTGAACTGATCCGCGAACAACTGGTAAGAAATCTGCATGAAGAATTACCCTATACCACCGCCGTAGAAATCGAAAAATTTGAAGAAAGCGATAAACTGGTCACTATTGAAGCCGTCATCTGGACAGACAGAAAAAATCAGAAAGGCATTATCATTGGCAAAAAAGGCGAAACGCTGAAGAGAATAGGGCAGGCAGCCCGTTATTCGCTGGAAGAATTTCTGATGAAAAAAGTGATGCTTAAACAATGGGTAAAAGTAGAAGAAAACTGGCAAAATAATCCACGTCACTTAAATGAGCTGGGGATTATTTCCAACCGGAATCTTTAGAATTTGTCCGGGCAGAGTACGCGAAACGTGGGGGGTGCGGTATTTTCTCGTTCCCACATTCCACGTGGGAACGCAGCCCGGACGCTCCAGCGTCCCGTTCGTAACGCCGGAGCATGTAGGGTTGGTGGAGTTTACGCAACCAACCAGATTCGGTTGGTTTCGCATGGCTGCCACCAACCCTACGCAACTCAACACTACTACAAAAATATATAAAAAACAGGGGGGATGGGTATTGTCTTGAGCGGTGTTATACGAAGGAGACGAATATGCTAAATCAGGCATTTTATACGAAAGCAGTACATTGATATTGACTTCTTACTTGCTTTAAGGTTACACTTCATAATATAAACAATTGAAATTGAGGTCTAATAAAATGGAAGCTACAGCAAAGGATCTAAGATTCCACTCAACAGAATTATTAAATACAGTAAAAAGAGGCGAGGAAGTTACTATAACTTTTCGTGGAAAGCCATGCGCAAAACTTGTGCCCATTGAGGAAGATGAAGAATTAATAGAAAAAAACGAATTATTCGGAATATGGGAAAATAATAAAGAAACTGAGAAAGTTGATAATTATGTAAGAAACCTTAGAAAAGGTCGATTCAGTGCTAGTTGATACAGATGTTATCATTTGGTACATGCGTGGAAATATAAAAGCATATGAAATACTAAATAAAAACAAAGGCTTTAAAATTTCAGTTGTAACATATATGGAGCTTGTTCAGGGAATGAGGAATAAACAAGAACTAACACTTCTTCGTAAAGCTTTGAAAAACTGGGAAACTAAAATAATTTACATTACCGAAGAAATATCAAGCAAAGCGATGTTTTATGTTGAACAACATTACCTTAGTCATTCGGTACAGTTAGCTGATGCATTAATTGGAGCTACTGCGGTAGCACATGGTGAGTTTTTAGTATCAGGTAACGTAAAACATTATAAGATAGTAAAAGAAATTAACTTAACTAAGTTTGTGCCAGAGTAAGCCGCATCGTGTTTATCACCACCAGAAATTTAACAAACGTATAACAAATTGTTCAAATTGACAGTTAACACAGCCCACTTTTTGTGCGTTCGCTTCGCTCATTTCCGCACAAAAAGTGGGCTGTGTTAACTGCAATTTAGCAAGGCGTTATGCAGCCTCTTGAAAAAATACTTTCCAAATATCTGAAAGAATGATGATCTTGCTGATCTTGTATGAGAGAATCTGCCTAAGTTTTAGCTAAGGTTATATTTTTTATGAAGATTACTCACAAAGTACGAAAAGCAGTCATACCCGTTGCAGGTCTGGGAACCCGCATGTTGCCAGCGACCAAGGCGATACCCAAGGAGATGTTGCCGATCGTTGACAAACCGATGATTCAATATATTGTAAATGAATGTATTGCCGCAGGTATTACAGAAATTGTACTGGTTACGCACTCCAGTAAAAATGCCATCGAAAACCATTTTGATACCAGTTATGAACTTGAGTCTACACTTGAAAAACGTGTAAAACGCTCTCTTCTTGATGAGGTACGTTCTATCTGTCCGCAGCATGTGACCATTATGCATGTGCGCCAGGGTGTGGCGAAAGGGTTGGGACATGCAGTGCTGTGTGCCAGACCGCTTGTTGGCGATGAACCCTTTGCGGTTATATTGCCTGATGTGCTGATTGATGAATATAGTAGTGATCTTGCCAACGAAAATATGGCAGAAATGCTGCGTCTGTTTGATGAAAATGGCGAAAGCCAGATCATGGTAGAACCTGTGCCAATAGATCAGGTCAGTCATTATGGCGTTGCAGATGTGAATGGACACAAGCTCGAGCCTGGACGTTTCGCACCCATGAGTGAAGTGGTTGAAAAACCGCCAGTGGATGAAGCACCCTCCAATCTGGCTGTGGTGGGTCGTTATGTATTATCAGCCGCAATCTGGGATTTACTTGAGCATACCCCGGCAGGTGCGGGTGATGAAATTCAGCTCACCGATGCCATTGCGATGTTAATGAACAAAGAAACAGTCAATGCTTTTCACATGACAGGCAAAAGCCATGACTGTGGTTCCAAGCTGGGCTATATGATTGCCAATGTCGAATACGCGCAACGCCACCCTGATCTGGGTGCTGATTTTAAAGCCTATCTGGATAGCCACTGTTAGACTCGCCCTCACGCTCCCGTATTAAACTCGTTCCCATGCTCCTTGCATTAAACTCGCTCCCGCGTGGGAACGCATACGGAAGCTAAAACGCAGACCAGGTTTAGAACCGCCTCTCCTTTTACCTGCGCTTACTCCCTCGCTTATTCCCTTTTTTCTTGCGCGATTTTTTTGCCGCCTTTTCTTTAAAAGCTGTTTTTGGCTTGTTTCCGGTCAGTTGTCGCAATTGCAGTTTCTGCCCCATGATGCGCACCCCTTTGAGGTGTTTTTCAATCTCTTTGGGCATCCCTTCCGGCAGATCCACGCTGGTGTGATCGGGGCAAATATCAATATTCCGGATATACTGGCTTTCCACGCCCGCTTCATTCGCTATGGCGCCCACAATGTGGCGAGGCTCTGCGCCATGTTTTTTACCCACATCAAGACGGTAAGTGACCATGCCGGGAAGCGTTTCACCTCTCGGTCTTCTGCGCTTGCCGGAATTTTCTCTGGAATCTCTGCTACGCTGCCGTTTGTTATTTCTTTCATTGCCGCCAGATTTTCCCAGGCGTGAATCCGGAATATGATTGGGTGTAGCCAGAAGAGGGCGCTCACGCTGCACCAGAAAAGCCAGGGTTGAGGCGATTTCGCTCAGATCAAGTTCACTTTGCTGTTGCAGCTCGGTGATGATTTTTTCATAAAAATCCAGCTCCTGTGAAGCAGCGGTTTCTATGATCATCTGTTTGAAGCGGTTAATGCGCGCTTCACTAATATCTTCAGGTGATGGCAGTTTTAATGGCTCAATGCTTTGTCCTGTGGCGCGTTCAATCCCCTGAAGCTGGCGTCGCCCATTGGGTGGTACAAAGAGTATGGCAGTTCCCTTACGCCCCGCACGACCTGTGCGTCCGATGCGATGCACATAAGACTCATTATCAGCAGGCATATCATAATTGATGACATGCGTAATGCGTTCTACATCCAGCCCGCGAGCAACCACATCGGTGGCAACAATGATGTCGATCTGACCTTTTTTCAGGCGGTTGATGACTTTTTCGCGCATGGATTGCTGGATGTCACCATTTAAAGCCACCGAAGCATATCCGCGAGCCGCGAGTTTTTCAGAAAGCTCGGTGGTCATATTTTTGGTACGCACAAAAATAATAATGGCGCCAAATTCTTCCGCTTCCAGCAGGCGCGTGAGTGCATCCAGTTTATAACTGGTCTTGCCTGACCAGTAATATTGCTTGATGGTTGAAACGGTGCTGGTTTTGGTTTTAACCTTGATATCAACAGGGTTATGCAGGTATTTTTTGGTAATACGCTTGATTGCCGCAGGCATGGTTGCCGAAAACAGCACGGTCTGGCGCGATTCTGGTGTTTCCCTGAGGATGGTTTCAACATCATCAATAAATCCCATGCGCAGCATTTCGTCTGCTTCATCCAGCACCATTGCCTGCAAATTGTGTAGTTTCAGGGTCTTGCGTCGCAGGTGATCCATGATGCGCCCCGGTGTGCCAACCACAACCTGCGCGCCACGCCTTAACTGTTTTAGCTGGATGCTGATATTTTGTCCGCCATAAACCGGCATGATATGGAAACCCTTCAGATGTCGGGCATAGCTTTGCATCGCCTCGGCTACCTGAATGGCGAGTTCGCGGGTCGGTGCGAGTACCAGTATCTGGGTATCGCTGGAAGAGAGATCCAGGCGGCTTAACAGGGGCAGGGCGAAAGCGGCTGTTTTTCCGGTACCGGTCTGTGCCTGTCCAATCAGGTCATGCCCTTCAAGCAAATGCGGAATGGTTTCAGCCTGAATTGCCGAGGGCGCTTCATAACCGACCTCCTTAACGGCCTGTAATACAGGTTTGGATAGCTTAAGTTCCGAAAAGGAGATATTGGACTGATTTGACATGGGTTTGCACTCTGCACACTTATAATGCGCACTATAAAAGAGGGGCGCGCAGTATACGCGCTTCCTGCCTTTATCGCATTAATTATTTCTTGTGGCGGGGGAAGTGCGGTTTTTGAGATTGGCTCCCGATTAGCTCCCACCTGCACAGGCACCGCTTGAGCAGCAACATGTATCTGCTGCCTTGCCTGTATCTTCTTTGGGGCTGGCTTTATCGTTGTCCTTGAGATTCTTTTTATTGCCCGATTTGAAATCAGTCTCATACCAGCCCGAACCACCTAAACGAAAAGCAGCGGCTGATACTTTCTTTTTCATGGCGGGTTTACCACAGGCAGGGCAATCCTTTAAAGGTGCGTCGCTGACTTTTTGCAGCACTTCAACTTCATTTCCACATTCTTCGCAAACAAATTCGTATATTGGCATAGTTCACCTGTAAAAATTGATAAAACAAGATGACGCATAATATGGTGTGTTTAAAAAAATTCACAAGTCCGTTACAGCAAAAAAACGCTACATTATACTTGGAGACAGAATAAAAAATTATCAAAATCGATTGCATACCGACCGGTATGTATGTAAAAATAAGCGCATGTCAAAAACCTCCTTTTTCAAATCAAAACCCAAACAATGGTGGCATATCTGGTCTTGTGCCTATTGTGCAAGAGAGAATATAGACAAGCTTGACAAAAGCGCAGAAACACGCGGCAAGATTTTGATGGCTGCCTTTGAAGAGATCTATCAGCGTGGCTTTCAGGCGGCAAGTCTAAATAATATTCTGAAAAACACGAATATTACCAAAGGTGCCTTATACCATCATTTCAAGAATAAAATGGAACTGGGCTATGCGGTTGTGGATGAGGTCATTTACACAACATTGAAATCTAACTGGATTGAGCCACTTTCTACGACGGATGATCCCATTAGCGTTATGCAGCAGATTCTTGAGGAATCCGGAAAACAGATGACAGAAGAAGACGTTCGTCTGGGCTGCCCGTTAAATAATTTGTCACAGGAAATGTCGCCCATAGATGAAGGTTTTAGAAGGCGCATTATCAAGGTTTACCAGGAATTTCAGGATGCCATTGAAGCTGCCTGTGAACGCGGCAAAAAAGCTGGAAATATCCGTGACAGCGCAGACTCAAAAAAGTTGGCAATACTGTTTATTGCTACTCTGGAAGGTTGTTTGGGGCTGGCAAAAAGTACCCAGAGCCTTGATATTTTGATGCAGTGCGGCTACGGGCTAATCGAACAACTGGAGCTACTCAGACCACAGAAATTGCCGCATCAGGATGCTCACAAACAGGGATAACCATAAATATGCTAAAACAATTTTCTTATATGGTAGTTAAATTTCGCTGGCTTTTTTTGTTGCTTGCGCTAAGTACGATTGTGATTACCGCAATGGGGGCAAAATACCTTCATTTTAATAACGATTATCACATCTTCTTCAAGCCTGATGATCCGCGTGTCGTGGCGTTTGAGGATCTGCAAAATACCTATACCAAAAATGATAATGTGCTGATGCTGTTAGCACCAAAAGACGGCAAGGTATTTACCCGAAAAACACTCAAGGCGATCGAGGATATCACCGAAAGAGCCTGGCAAACACCTTACTCAATCCGCGTAGACTCACTCTCGAATTATCAGCACAGTGAATCTGTCGAAGATGATATGTCAGTTGCCAACCTTTATGAAGATGCCCGGAACCTGAGTGCTTCGGATCTTCAACGAATTAAGAAAATTGCGGTTAATGAACCACTTTTGCTGCATCGCCTGATTTCTGAAAAAGCGCATGTGACCGCGGTTAACATTACCATGGAATTTCCCAAAGTAATCAAGGATGAAAAGGGAAATGAAATGATCGCGGATCCGACCAGACAGGTGAGCGAAGTGGTTGCCTCAGTGCGCGCCCTGAAACAGTATATTAATAAAACCTATCCTGATATCAAGGTGTATCTGTCAGGCATTGTAATGATGAATAACGCCTTTGGCGAAGCGACGATTTATGATATGTCGCATCTTCTGCCTGTGGCTATCCTGCTGATTCTGGTTACTGTATTTCTTCTTTTGCGCAGTTTTACAGGGACTTTCACCACTCTTGTTGTCATTACGACATCGGTGGTGGTTGCCTTTGGCATGGCAGGCTGGCTGGGGATTGAATTATCCTCGCCGGTGATGTCGGCACCGATTATTATTATGACGCTGGCGGTAGCCGATTGCGTGCATTTATTATCCACATGGATTACAGAAATGCGCGAGGGTAAAGACAAGCTGGAAGCAATGCAGGACAGTTTACGAATAAACTTTATGCCGGTGTTTTTGACCTCGCTAACCACTGCGGTGGGTTTTCTGTCCCTGAATACCAGTGATTCCCCGCCGTTTCGTGATTTGGGCAATGTGGCGGCAATGGGAGTTGTCGCCGCATTTCTGTTCTCGATCTTTTTACTGCCTGCGATGGCGACCATCCTTCCGGTGCGGGTCAAACAGCGTGAAACCAGAACGCTTACTTTTATGTCCGGTTTTGCTGAAGCCACTATCAAGTATCGCAAGGCACTCCTGATTGGTATGAGTACGCTGGCAATCGTGCTGATTGCATTAGTACCAAAGAATGAATTAAATGATGTTTTTGTCAAATATTTTGACAAACGCATCGAATTTCGCAGCGATACCGATTTTATTGTGAATAATCTGACGGGTGTTTACTATATAGATTATTCCATCAAGACAAAAAATTCGGGAGACATTGCAAACCCCGAAGTGCTCGCCAAAATTAAAAAATTCAGTGACTGGTTGCAGCAACAGCCAGAAGTGATTCATGTTAATACCATTACTGATACCTTCACACGTCTTAACAGGAATATGCACGGTGATGATCCCGCCTGGTATAAATTGCCGGACTCACGCGAACTGGCAGCGCAGTATTTACTGCTCTATGAGATGTCATTACCGTTTGGACTTGATCTCAATAACCAGATTGACATAGACAAGAAAAGCACCCGTATTACTGTCACTCTGAAAACATTGTCTACACAAGAGGTACTGGCATTTGAAAAACGGGTAAACCAGTGGATGACAGATAATATCCCCGAGTTAAAAGCAATGGGAGCCAGCCCCACCATTATGTTTGCCCATATCGGCATGAAAAATATTATCAGCATGTTAAGTGGAACCACCATTGCACTGGTTCTAATCTCCCTGATTCTGGTGATTGCATTGCGTTCATGGCGTTATGGCTTATTGAGCCTGATTCCAAACCTGGTTCCGGCAGGCATGGCATTTGGAATCTGGGCGCTTGTTAATGGTGAAATCGGTCTGGCACTATCGGTAGTCACCGCCATGACACTGGGTATCGTGGTGGATGACACCATACACTTCCTGAGTAAATATTTACGCGCCAGACGCGAAAAAGGATTAAATGCAGAAGATGCAGTGCGTTACGCCTTCTCAACCGTCGGTATTGCCCTGTGGGTCACATCGGTTGCACTCATCGCAGGCTTTCTGGTGCTGGCGACCTCATCCTTTAAACTAAATTCCGGCATGGGCTTGTTGACTGCGATTGTGATTGCAATCGCCCTGCTGGTTGACTTTTTATTATTGCCACCGCTGTTGATGACACTCGACAAGTGGTTAAGCAAACCTGAATCAGTGGGGCAGCTACGGCATAACGCAGTAGTGCAGGGTGCCAAATAGCAAACAGGCAACGCTTTTTGGAATACCCATCCCCCCTGTTTTTTATATATTTTTAGCAGCAGCTTAAAGCTGTGTAAGCCTGTAAGATCATGGCATCTGCTGGAGAACAATGAACGCAGGCAGAAAGAATCTGTCTTAGCACCTGTTGATTATTATATTCTGGAGAAAAACAATGTTTACAAAAGCAACACTCACAAAAGCAATACAACTCATCTCGCTGGGCAGTGTTTTGGCGTTACTGTCAGTTAGCGCAATGGCAAAAGCACCACTAAACCCGCAGCAAAAAGGATTGCAAATTGCAAAAGCGGCGGACGCAAAGGATACAGGTTTCGGTGACTCTACCGCCAATATGATTATGATACTGAAAAACCGTGCAGGTAAAACCAGTCGGCGTATTATTCGCATCAAAACACTGGAAGTTAAAGGCGATGGAGACAAATCACTGTCCCTGTTTGACCAGCCACAAGATGTAAAGGGAACCGCCATGCTAACCTTTTCACATGGTCTGAAGCCAGATGATCAATGGCTTTACCTGCCCGCCTTAAAACGGGTCAAGCGTATCAATTCGCGCAACAAGTCCGGTCCGTTTATGGGCAGTGAATTTGCCTTTGAAGACCTCGGTTCGCAGGAAGTCGAAAAATACCGATATAAATTTTTACGCACAGAAAAATGCGCCAATGGCTGGACCTGCAACGTGATCGAGCGTATCCCCGCGTATAAATATTCGGGCTACAGCAAGCAACTGGTATGGCTGGATACCAAAGAATACCGCCCCGTCAAAGTGATGTTTTATGACCGTAAAAATGCCCTCCTGAAAACACTCACAGCAAGTGGCTTTAAACAATATCTGGGAAGATACTGGCGCCCCACAAGTATGAGCATGGTGAATCACCAGACGGGCAAAAGCACCATTTTGCAATGGTCAAACTACAAGTTTAGAACCGGACTGACAAGCCGGGACTTCAACAAAAAAGCCATCGCGCGATAATACAGGCACATGAAATTACTTATTCCGCCGCCCGTATATGCCCTGATGATAGCAGCCCTCATGTGGCTTCTGAATCGCTATATTCCGGGTGTGCAGTTGATAAATGCACCCTGGAATAAAGCAGGTTTGCTTGTGATCCTGGTCGCAATCATGTCTGATTTCTGGTCAATACGCCTGTTTTTTAAAAAACATACGACCGCAAACCCCATGAAACCGCAAAACACCACCGGGCTGATTACCACAGGGCTTTATAAAATAAGTCGCAATCCCATGTATATGGGGCTGCTGACAGTGCTTGCAGGCTATGCAATCTACCTCGGCAGCCTAACCCCATTTTTGGGCTTGCCAGTGTATTATTTCATTATTACGGAAATGCAAATCAAACCCGAAGAAGCCATACTGGAAGACAAATTTGGGCAGGAATATCTGGATTATAAAAGTAAAGTAAGGAGATGGCTGTGAACACTCAAAGGCAAATACTCATTTTATCCGCTCTGCTAGCGACACTTGCCTCGGCAAGCATCAGTGCGGGAGAACTCTCAGGCAATATCTCGCTGCAAGGCAGGTATTTTAACAGCGATGGCGCTTTCCCCGGACAGCAAAAAAACGGCGGCATTTCTTTAAGCCTGCAACCCGAATATAAACACAAATGGAATAATGAACATTCGCAATTTACCTTCACGCCCTTTTACCGCTGGGATAATCAGGACAAGGAGCGTAGCCATGCCGATATTCGCCAGCTTGACTATGTTACCAGCAAGGGTGACTGGGAATTTCAGGTCGGCATCGGCAAAGTCTATTGGGGCGTGGCAGAATCACAGCATCTGGTCGATGTAATAAACCAGACCGATGCGGTAGAAGGCATAGATGGCGAAGACAAACTCGGTCAGCCGATGCTGCGAATGAGCCGCATCAGCGACAATGGCTCACTCGATCTGTACGTTTTACCCTATTTCAGGGAGAGAACCTTTGCCGGACGCAAAGGGCGTTTTCGCACGCCGCTTGTTGTTTATACAGATCATGCCAGCTATGAATCTGCGCGCAAGGAAAAGCATGTGGATTATGCACTGCGCTGGTCAGAAAGCGTTGATGAGCTGGATATTGGCGTACACTACTTTAAGGGCACATCACGCGATCCGCTCTTTAAACCCAAAATTAAAAATGGCATAGCCGTCGGCTTGCAACCGCATTATCCATTAATGAGCCAGATAGGTATCGACCTGCAATACACCGGCGAAGAAACCATCTGGAAATTTGAAGGCATCGCCAGAGGCTATAATAGCGGCACGGGTCTAAAAGACTACGTCGCAAGCGTAATTGGCTTTGAACACAGCTTGCCACTGCTGAATGACTCCGGTCTGGAAATGACACTATTAGGCGAATACCACCATGATTCACGCGGTGAAGTAGCCAACGCACCCTTTCAAAATGATCTATTTATCGGTACCCGCCTAAGCCTGAACGATGCTGACAGCACCGAACTGCTTGCAGGCGCCTTTGTCGATCTGGATAACCACAGCAAAAGCCTGCGAGTAGAAGCCAGCCGCCGCATTGGCAAAGGACTGAAACTCAACCTCGAAGCACAGGGCTTTAGCGATATTGACAGCAAAGACCCCGCCAAAATCTATGAAAAGGATGATTATTTACAGATAGAACTTCAGAAATACTTTTAGTTCTTCAATGCTCCCTGTAAGGCAAAGTGTCACAAGACAGAGGACAGAGGACAGAGGACAGAGGACAGAGG
>JALVDQ010000195.1 GCA_027008885.1 Thiotrichaceae bacterium
TCATACGGGCTACCTGTTCTGTCCCCTGTCTTCTGTCTTCTGTCTTCTGTCTTCTGTCTTCTGTCTTCTGTCTTCTGTCTTCTGTCTTCTGTCCTCTGACACACCCATCCCCCTTTTTTTATATATTTTTATTCTGTGCTATTTTCGATAACACATGAGAAACAGCCATAAAGGCAAAACTGGCAGTAACCATTACAGACGAGCCCAGTCCGCCCGCACAGCTCAAGTCGCTGGAGGCATTATTTTCGCCTCGCGGTTTGTTGTGGCTGATCTCTGCCGCAAGTGTTGCATAGCGCAGGTGTTCTGATGAAAATACGCAGGGTACTGCAAAACGTCGTT
This sequence comes from Thiotrichaceae bacterium, assembly GCA_027008885.1. Taxonomy (GTDB): domain Bacteria; phylum Pseudomonadota; class Gammaproteobacteria; order Thiotrichales; family Thiotrichaceae; genus Cocleimonas. The sequence continues at coordinate 340 of JALVDQ010000195.1, forward strand.
TGTGGTTTTTGGGAAAGCCGTAATTCTGGCGCAACAGCTTGCGTGTTCTGGAAAGCAGTGGATCATGTTCGGTGCGGCTTAAATCTGCCACTCTGATTAATGCCGGATCAAGCTGACCACCCGCTCCACCGAGTGTCATTATCTTTATTTTGCGCCGTCTGCACCACGCGATGAGGGCAGCCTTTACGCGCGAATTATCAATGCAATCCAGCACAAACGCAGCATCCGGCGGGATCATTTCGGCAATATTGTCCTGTGTGATAAAGTCATCTATGCAATTTACCTTGCAATCAGGATTAATATCCAGAACCCGTTCTGCCATTACATCAATCTTGTTACGCCCCAGGGTACTGCCCAGAGCAGGTAACTGACGGTTAATATTTGACTCTGCTACCACATCCATATCAATCAGTGTCAGTTCGCCGATGGCATTGCGAGCCAGTGCTTCCACCGCCCAGGAACCAACGCCACCAATACCAACGACAACAATATGCGCGCATCTGAATTGAGTAACTGCCGGTTTTCCATAAAGGCGTAACACACCGCCGAAGCGACGTTGAAAATCGTGTTTTTGCGGTTTTTGCGGTTTTTGCATAAGAAACCTAGGAGTCTGCTAAAAAGGGGATAGTTAATTCTAATCGACTTTATTAAAGCTTCCACAAAAATATATAAAAAAAGGGGGGGATGGGTGACAGAAGACAGAGGATAGAGGACAGAAGACAGCAGGTAGCCCGTATGAAGCCCCGCGGAATACGGGAGGAGCTTAAAACCTGCTATCAATTTTCAGGAGTTCCTGTTCCAGGCGTTGCCATTGGGCTTCATTGGCTGGCAAACCAAAACGCAAGGCGTGGGGATTATCAAAATAACGTGTCAAAATACCTCGCCGGGCAAGGAGGGTATGCAGCTTTTCAGCAGAAGAGGTTTGCATGTAGACAAATAAATTGGTGCTTTTTAATGTAACCTCGTGCTTGTTTTTTTGCCATTTGTGAACAATGTTTTTTTCCAGGATACTTTTTAAGCGCTGTGATTGATGCTTTAAAAATTCTCGCTGTTGTTGCTGCCAATGCCTATCCTTTAATGCCTGCTTGCCTGCCCAGCGAGCCGGATGACTGACTGACCAGTCGTCCTGTTTGTCTGCTATTTTTTTGAGTAAATCAGGTGTCGCCCAGACAAAACCCAAACGAACACCCGCCAGACCAAAAAACTTCCCTATTGAGCGCAACACAATAAGCCCCGTTTTGGGCTTTTGGGTGATTAAGCTTTGCTCTGGGGTGGAATCAATAAACGCTTCATCAACAATCAATGTGCCATTTTTTGCACTGAGTTGTTGATGCCAGTCAAGCAAGGTTTGTGTTGCAAATTGTTCTGCGCCCGGGTTGCTCGGATTCACCACGATAAGCACGTCAAGCGCCGCAATCGTATCATTTACGTCACTGGAATCAAGCACAACAACCTCATGCCCTGCCTTTTCCCAGGCTTGCTGGTGACTATGGTAAGCCGCTGAGACAATACCCGCCCTGAGCTTTTTCGTGTCCCTATTCAGCACAAGAGGCAAGCGTTGAATCGCCTCTTGCGAACCTGAGACAGCAAGCAATGAGGCGCTCCCGTAATAGGCTGAGGCGGCTGTTTCCAGACCATCGTTGATTTCCGGTAAACGCTGCCAGCATCTTGTTGGCATTTGAGGAAGAGGATAACAGCGGGGGCTAATACCTGTGGATAAATCAATCCAGTCCTCCTCGGGTATCCGGTACTTTTGACTTGCTGCCAGAAGTTGCCCACCATGCTGATGCTGCACAATCTGCCTGCTTAATATTGCTGCTGTCACCTCATCAGTAAAATCCAGAGAATCAGAGCAGGAAAAATGTGTAAAAACAGGGGGGATGGGTATTTTATTAGACATCGGCTTCAATAAAAAAGATAAAAAGTAGAACCACAAAAAGCAGGGTAACAAGCAAGGCAATAGTATAAATACTTTTATCAAGCAAGCGTATTGCCCGCTTTATATCTTCTGCCTCCGCTTCTTTTTCATAGCCTAATTTGGGGCGGGATTTTTGCACTCCATGATAAATCGCAGTGCCACCCAGTTTAAGCCCCAGACTGCCCGCACCGGATGCCATGACGATACCCGCGTTGGGGCTATACCATTTTCTCCCCTGGGTTTGCCATGCTTTCCATGCCTGTTTGGTTTTGCCGCCAAGACAGTAAAGTAATGCGGTAATGCGCGCGGGAATATAATTAAGCAGGTCATCGACTCGCGCTGTAAATTTTCCAAAATATTCAAAGCGTTGATTATGATACCCCCACATGGCATCGAGCGTATTGCTCAGGCGGTATAATATGACGCCTGGCGCACCCACTATCAACAACCAGAAAAGTGGAGCGATAACGGCATCACTGCCGTTTTCCAAAATAGACTCGATGCTGGCGGTGCTTAAGGCTGATTCATCTAACCGGGATGTCTCACGACTCACCAGATAAGATGTTTTTAGCCGAGCCTGTTCCAGGTCTCCTTGCCTGATTGCCTGTTCTACTGCCAGCCCGTGTTGCCTTAAGCTGTTCCAGCCGATTGCCAACCAGCCACAGAGGGTTGCCAATAACAAGCTCGCAAGCCATGAGCTGCTAAAAATTAATTGAAACCAGTAAAACAGCAACGTAAGCGGGATAACGGCAATAATCCAGGCTGCAATACCCAAAATACCCTGCTGTAGTGGCGTTGTTTCCGGGCGGTTGAGTTGTGCCTCAAGCCAGTTAGCCAGGTTGCCAAAACCCACCAAAGGGTGGTATTTGGGTGGCTCGCCCCAAAAATAATCAAGAAGTAGCGCGCATGGCAGTGATAATAGAGAGATAATAAAGAACATATTGATACCGCCCGTATTCCGCGGAGCTTCATACGGGCTACCTGCTACCTGCTCCGTTCTCTGTCGTCTGTCCTCTGATAACCCATCCCCCCTGTTTTTCACATATTTTTGCATGGCTCGTATTGAGAAACAAAACACGGGAGCAATAGTTAACGCGCCACCCGTGTTTCTCATACTCAACGCAGACTACATTCTCCCTCTGTCTTCTGTCCTCTGTCTTCTGTCTTCTGTCACCCATCCCCCCCTTTTTTATATATTTTTTATTGAAGCTGCGACAAATCCGCGATATTTAAAAACAGCTTGCGCAAACGGGATAATAATGCCAGACGGTTGTTCTTTAGCTTTTCGTCGTCTGTCATTACCATGACGTGATCGAAAAAGCTGTCTACATCATCGCGCAGATTTGCCAGGCTGCTGAGCGCGGATGAATAATCGCCCTTTTCAAACAGGGGTTGCAGTTTTTGCTGCTGCGCCTGCACTGCCTGATGTAACTGCTTTTCAGCGCTTTCCTGCAATAGTGATTCATCAACCCGGGGGGATATTTCGCCTTTAATCTTTTTCAGTATATTGCTAATGCGTTTATTCGCGGCTGCCAGTGAAGCCGCTTGCGGTAGCGTTCTGAAATCGGCAACGGCTTTAACTCGCTGGTCAAAATCCAGCGGACAGGCAGGTTTCAGGCTGGCTACGGCGGCAACGGTATCGGGCTTGATTCCCTGATCCTGGTAGTAGGCGCGCAGACGTTCCATCACATAAGCAAAGGTTTCGTCCACTGCTTTGCTGGCATCGACTTTGTCTGCCAGAGCACTGGCTGCCTGTTGCAGCAGTTCTTTCAGGTCAAGATTCAGCTTGCCTTCAATCATAATGCGTAACACCCCCAGAGCCGCACGGCGCAGCGAGAAAGGGTCTTTGCTGCCGGTTGGCTTCATGCCGATGGCAAAAATTCCCATGAGTGTATCTATTTTGTCGGCAAGCGAGAGAATTTTTCCGGTGTCTGTCACGGGTATCACATCACCGGCAAAACCGGGTTGATATTGCTCCTGCATGGCGGCGGCAACGTCTTCGCTTTCACCATCCAGCCTGGCGTAGTAACGCCCCATGATGCCTTGCAGTTCAGCAAATTCATTCACCATTTCACTCACAAGATCACATTTGGAGAGCATCGCGGCGCGCCTTGCCTGTTGCTTGTCTGCGCCCAGTTTATCTGCGATAAAAGCTGCCAAATCAGCTACTCGTTCGGTTTTTTCATAGAGTGTTCCGAGCTTTTGCTGGAATACAATCTTTTTTGTCGCGTCCCGGCGGGATTCCAGTTTGAGCTTGCGATCCTGTTCCCAGAAAAATTTGGCATCAGCAAAACGGGGGCGAATAACGCGCTCATTACCCTGTCGCACCGAATCGGGATTGCTGCTTTCTATATTGCTGATAGTTATAAAGTGCGGCATTAACTTGCCATCTGCGTCCACAACCGGAAAGTATTTTTGATGATCCTGCATACTGGAGATCAGGCATTCCTGCGGGATACTGAGAAAATCCGGATCAAAGCTGCCACTGATCGCTACCGGCCATTCGATTAGTGCGGTCACTTCATCCAGCAGTGCCTCTTCGATATGCGCTCTTCCACCAAGTTCTTTTGCGGCGGCTTCTGCCTGTGCTTTTACGGCATCGCGTCGCTCAGCAAAACTGGCAATGACCTTGCCCTGATCACGCAATTTTTGCGCGTAATCCGAGGCTGCACCCAGAGGAATAGCTTGCGGATGATGAAAACGGTGACCATGTGACTGCTTGCCTGAAGTCAAGCCTAAAATTTCAGCCTCAATCACATCACTGTCCTGCATCATAACAACCCAGTGCACGGGACGCACAAATTCGACATCACTGTCAGCCCAGCGCATACGTTTTGGTATGGGCAGTTTTGCCAGTGATTGCCGGACAATTTCAGGCAAGAGTTCAGCTGTTTCCCTGCCGGCAACATTTTGCCTGAATACCAGCCAAACCCCTTTGGGCGTTTCTATTTCGTCCAGCTCTTCAGGACTGACTCCACAGGAGCGTGCAAATCCTTGCAGTGCCTTGCTCGGATTGCCGTCGGCATCAAATGCGACTTTTTTTGCCGGACCCTTGCGTTCGATGCTCTGATCTTCCTGCCTTGTGGGTACAGATTTCAATAGAATTGCCAGGCGTCGGGGTGCTGCATAGCTAATCACTTCTGCGGCTTGCAGTGAGGCATCTTTTAGCCCGGTCACTATGCCATTGCTGAAAGCCTCCGAGAGACTGCGCAGTGCCTTGGGTGGAAGCTCTTCGGTGCCAATCTCGATGAATAAGTCTTTGGTTTCTCTGGGTGTAGCGGACATTATGCTTCCTCCCTGCTGTTTTTCCTGTGATTAGCTTTATCCACCAGCGGAAAGCCTAATGCCTCGCGTGAATCATAATAAGCCTGGGCAATGGCGCGCGACAGGGAACGCACCCGCAACATATAGCGCTGACGCTCGGTGACTGAAATCGCATGACGCGAATCCAGCAGGTTAAAGGCGTGTGATGCGCTGAGCATCTGCTCATAGGCGGGAAGCGGCAGACCTGCTTCGATGAGTGCCTGACTTTCTTTTTCTGCGGCATCAAAATGATGGAAAAGTTCGTCAATATTAGCCAGTTCAAAATTGTATTTTGACTGTTCCACTTCGTTTCGATGATAAACATCACCATAGGTGACTTTATTGCCTGCGGGATCAATTGCCCAGACCAGATCGTAGACCACTTCGACATCTTGCAAATACATCGCAAGACGCTCAAGACCATAGGCTATTTCACCCATTACCGGCTTGCAGTCCAGACCGCCCAGTTGCTGGAAATAGGTGAACTGGGTTACTTCCATGCCGTTGAGCCAAACTTCCCAGCCCAGCCCCCAGGCACCAAGTGTGGGTGATTCCCAATTGTCTTCAACGAAACGAATATCATGCTCCAGCGGATCAAAACCAATCGCCTTGAGGGAGCCTAAATACAACTCCTGAATATTCAGCGGGGAAGGTTTCATAATCACCTGAAACTGATAATAGCGTTGCAGGCGATTCGGATTTTCACCATAACGACCATCCGTAGGACGACGAGAAGGTTGCACAAAGGCGGCATTCCACGGTTCAGGTCCGATCGCACGCAGGAAGGTATTGGGGTTGTCTGTGCCTGCACCCATTGGCATATCGTAGGGTTGCAAAACCGCGCACCCCTGTTTTGACCAGTAATCCTGCAAGGCAAAAATCAAACCCTGAAAAGTAGACGTATCGTATTGCTCAGACATTAGCAGTAGCCCGTAAATCGAATAAAGGCGGGGATTATACCCATCCCCCCCTTTTTTTGCATGTTTTTGTTATTAAGTTACGCTTGGGCTAGCCCGAGCTACAAAACACAGGTTTGACCCACTACTCTTACTCTGAGGCTCGCTTTACTGCTCTTTCTCGGGTACAGGATCATAACCGCCTTCGTTAAACGGATGGCAGCGTCCAATGCGTTTAATCCCCAGCCATGTGCCCCTGATTGCACCGTATCGTTCTATTGCCTGGTGCGTATAACAGGAACAGGTCGGTTCAAAGCGGCAACTACTGCCAAGCACCGGGCTTAGAAAAAGCTGGTAAATGCGGATTATTTTTAGCAGTAGCCATTTCATAGCTATTTTCCGTAAAGTTCTTCCGGGTCAATTAATGGTTCTGAATCTATTTTCAGCCTGTCACCTTCTGCCAGCTGGTAAAAACAGCTTCGCCTGCCCGTATGACAGGCTGGACCGGTCTGGTCAACCAGCAGCAGCAGTGTATCACGATCACAATCAAGCCGCAGTTCCCTGAGCATTTGCACCTGCCCGGAGCTTTCTCCCTTGCGCCAGAACACCTGGCGTGAGCGTGACCAGTAACAAACCCGTCCCGTTGCAAGGCTTTCTTTTATGGAGTCCCTGTTCATCCACGCCATCATCAGGACTTCTTTTGTGTCATATTGCTGGGCAATGGCAGGAATCAAACCGTCTTTATTGTATTTGAGTGCATCTATCCACATGGTAAATCCGTTTTTTATGTACCCAGACAAAATTTTTGTTAGATTAATTTTGCTCAGGTACTTATATTACTTATAGGGTACTTTAGTATATTAACAGACTCTGTTAGACTAAAACATCCCTGTTTATTAAACATACAGGTTCTAACTGTTACTACATCTCAAGAGGTCAAAAATGGACGAAAAGAAACTTGCTATCATTGCTACCAAAGGAACACTGGATTGGGCTTATCCTCCTTTTATACTTGCATCAACGGCTGCGGCGCTTGGCTATGAAGTTGAAGTTTTCTGTACTTTTTATGGTCTTCAATTACTCAAAAAGGATGTTGACAGTCTTCAGGTTAGCCCTTTAGGAAACCCTGGAATGCCAATGAAAATGCCATTTGGTCCAGACTGGTTCAGGGATATTAACTGGAATATTCCAAACATTATTCAGGCTAACCTGCCTGGTTATGAAGCAATCGCAACAACACTTATGAAAAAGACGATTGCAAACAACGGTGTTGCTACTATCGCGGATCTGCGTGAGCTTTGTCAGGAAGCTGAAGTCAGATTCCTTGCCTGCCAGATGACAGTTGAACTGTTTGGTTTTGATGCTGAAAAAGATTTTATTGATGGCATTGATTATGTCGGGGCGGCAACATTCTTTGAATTTGCGGGTGATTCTGATATTTGTTTGTATATCTAATTTTTATCAGGATATAGCCCTGTTTCTGAATCTGCAAGGCTATTCCCTCAGTTGAAATCTTCCGCGTATAGCGAGCCTGCTGCAAAACCGGGTGTGGCTCGCTACGACTCATGTTCTCGGGCGGTTTCCTGCGGGCTACATCGGTTACGTCCCTTAAACTTTTCTACAATGATTTCCAGCAACGCTTTCACAAGCGGATCCTGTTCGCGCGATTTTAAATAAGCAAGTCGCAAGGGCAATGAAAAAGTCTCTCCCGTCCAAATTACAATTTCACCATTTTTCAGCATGATTTCTGCCTCATCGTCGCGTATGAGGGCGAGTCCTACGCCTGCCTTTAACAAGGCATTGGTTGAATCTTCGGCGGCACTTGAGGTTATCATTGAAGGTTTGTTTGTGGTTTTTGCAAAAATATTGCGAATCAACCTGTGATAAATACACAAAGGCTCAGGATATATCCAGGGCAGCTTTGCCAGGTCTTCCTTATCTGCATTTTTCAGTTGTTCTGCCCATTTGGGCGCGGCGGCAATCACCGCCTGTGTGGTGCATAATTCAATAAAGCTCAGCTCGTCGTAGTTGCTGTCACCAGAGAAAAAAGTAACGTCCAGATCCCCAGTGCTGACTTTCCTGATTAATTCAACAGAGGTTCCCTGGGTTAACTGTATTTTTAACTGGGTATATTTTGAAACCAGTGCATTGTGCCATTTCGCCAGCAATAAATAATCTGCATCTGCATTCAAGCCTATTTTTGCCTGCCCGGTTAGAACCCCCTGCAAGGTTTTAGCCTTTAACTTAAGATCATTTCCTGCATTCAGAACCAACTGTGCTTTATCACGCAAAAGCGAACCGTTTTCAGTCAGTCGCATTCCCTTCGGGGTGCGATCAAACAGCTTGATTTCAAGTTCTTCTTCAAGTGCCTTAATATGTGCGCTTACTGCTGGCTGACTGCTAAAAAGACGTTCCGCAGCCTGGGTCAAATTGCCAGTTTCAGCAACCGTAACAAATGTACGTAGTTGATAAAGTTCCATTTTATTATGATCTCATTGTTTCAGCTAATGAACAATCGGGATTTCTGATATTAGCCTTTTGATAAAACGATTGGATAGATTTTCAAAATAAGAGTGAAATACTCACATGGTATACCTAGGAGCCTGCCTGAGAATAGCCAAAAATACGATTTTCAACAATTTAACAAAAATTAAGTTCTTTATTTTCAATAACTTAAAAAATTGGTTTTTTGGGAAATTGTTGATTTCTTAGTTCTCAGACAGGCTCCTGTAGGGGGTAAATCATACCGGGGTCTCACACGAGACCTCCGGTTTTTATTCTTCACGATCAAGAAGCATTGCTGATTGTAAAAAATACAGGAGGTGGGTAATGTCAGTTTACATTGAAAATAAACTGCAAAATAGTTTGGCAGATTCCCGGGCTTTACCAAAGGCGCTGCCAAAAATACCAGATATTCCAAAAACTGTTGCTTTCTGGATGGAGCGCTCACGCCAAAGGCGTGCCCTTGCAAATCTGGACAGGCGCTTACTGGATGATATTGGAATCACAGCAGAAGAAGCACAAAGAGAGTTTAAAAAACCATTTTGGAAATGATTTTGAGCTTGCAAAACCAACTGAAAAGCAGTCAAATAGAGTAAACCCAATAAGGAGATTGGTTCTATGACTAAGTTTTTACTCAGTTTTTTCAGTTTTGGATGGCTCAGGTGGCTGGATTTTCTGCCACCTCTCTTGTTACGCCTGTTTTTGGCGCCGTTATTCTGGATCTCAGGAAGCCAAAAACTGGGATTATTTACATCGGATTATGTCTGGTATAACCCTTTTTCCTGGGTTAATCAGGAAACCGTACAGGCGACTGCCGAAAGCATGTCAAAGTTACCCTTAATCGGTAATTTTTCAGATATATTGCCATATGCCATAGGTGGTCTGGAAGTAGTTGGTGCATTTTTACTGTTTATCGGTCTGGCAGTTCGCTGGATTTCATTGCCTTTATTAGCACTGATAGGATTCAGCGCACTCATCGCGCTTAATGGTCAGGATATATTTGGCGCTTTAAAAGAGCTGCTGATGACGCATGGATACAATGATATAAGCAGTACGCCGTTTGGCAGATCCGTCATTTACTTCCTCATGCTTCTAACCTTGTTCTTTATGGGTGCCGGGCGTTTCTTCAGTGTTGACTGGTTCTTGTATCGTCGCTTGCAAAAAAGAATCAAGGCAGCCAGACTAGCCAAAGCAAAGCGAGATAAAGACAGGGATAATGCACAGATTATACCGACGCTCCCTGAAGATCCTTTTGATCTGGATAATACCACCGATACGCGAATTGCCTGATTATTGAGCGGATAATTAAAAGCAGTGGACAACAACCATGATATTTTATGGTAGCCAGACAGGGAGCTACTTGGCAACGCTGAAATAAGCGCATTTATGAAAATGCTTGATGCTTCCGGAAAGCATCATATCAGCGAAAAGGGATATTTTGGGCTTTATGACTGGTCTATTGAAAAACCGCTATGGGGAATATTCCCGAAACGGTGGTTGCGATGTTGGCAACCACCAGTCTGGGGGCAATCTGGACATCTACCTCGCCCGATTTTGGAATACCGTGCCTTAATTCGCCCCGTATTCCGCAAGGCTTCATACGGGCTACCTGTACTGTCTTCTGTCCTCTGTCTTCTGCTACCCATCCCCCCCTTTTTTATATATTTTTTCCTTGCCACTTTGCTTGTTGCACATTTCGAAAGCATCCAGCAATAAATCAATATCTTCACTTGTATGCCGGGCAGATAATGTAACGCGTAATCTTGCTGTTCCCCGAGGTACGGTTGGTGGGCGAATTGGGGTTAATAATATTCCTTTATCCTGTAGTTGTTGACTCATCAGCAAGGCTTTTTCAGGGCTGCCGACCATGACGGGCTGTATTGCGGTATCCGACGGCATGAGTTCAAGCCCCAACTGCCCTGCCCCCGATCTGAACTGTTTTACAAGATGCTTCAGATGCTCGCGTCGCCATTCTTCCTGCCTTACTATTTTAAGGCTGGTTCTTGTCGCTGCTGCAATCGCCGCGGGCATGGCTGTGGTAAAAATATAGGTGCGCGCGCTTTGGATTAAAAATTCAATTAAATCGTGGCTACCTGCAACAAAAGCACCCGCTGTACCAAGCGCCTTTCCAAGTGTAGCCATAAGAATGGGAACGTCCTGTTGCGAGAGTTTCTGTTGTTCGATTAAGCCAGCGCCTGTTTTTCCCAGAGTGCCGAAACCGTGTGCGTCATCAATCATTAACCAGGAATTATTTTGCTGTGCAAGCCTGGCAAGTTCATTTACCCTGGCAACATCACCATCCATGCTGAAAACACCATCACTTAAAATCATGCTGTTTTTGGAGTTATTTTTTGCCAGGAGTTTTTCCAGCATCTGCAAGTCATTATGCGCATAACGCTGTACCCTGGCACCTGAAAGTATGCCGGCATCAATCAGTGAGGCATGATTCAAGCGATCCGAGAAAATTCGCTCGCCCCGATCCATCAGGGCATTAACTA
>JALVDQ010000196.1 GCA_027008885.1 Thiotrichaceae bacterium
TCACCAGTTCAAAAACCTGTCCAGCACCTAAATATGTTGTTCGTTTAGGTGCTGGATCCGATCAGTTGTACCCACTTTAACAATCTTACGGCAGACAGATTTTACAAGTTTTCATCCCGTTCAAAAATCCGGTCAGTTGTACCCCTATTACTACCAACACCAGAATGCCAAGTTAAGGGAGTTTTCATCCCGTTCAAAAATCCGGTCAGTTGTACCCACAAGTAACACCAAACCCGTTGTTGACGTGCTGGTTTTCATCCCGTTCAAAAATCCGGTCAGTTGTACCCTCTAGCTCTGTATCTTACTGATTTAAAAAAGATAAAATAGCTGTTTGCGGCACAGTATGCTCATTCCTGTCACCAAGTCTTCTTCAACACCATAAAAAGGTACTTTTTCCCTTAAAAATCAACGATCTGCACACTTTCTTGTGGTTTTTCGGCGCGTTTTTCGTTTTTTCAATAACTTGGCTCTGTTATTGCAGGCATAGCCTCAGGTTTAAAAAACTGTGCCGCAATGGTTTCAAAGTTACTTGCATAAAACATTTTAACGCTTTGAATTTCAAGAGGTCTGCGATTATATCGTACTGTTTTTTTATTGCAATAAATATTTTGGGTTGCTACCCATCCATATCCATCCCCCCTTTTTTTACATATTTTTTGCGTAGTCTGTGTTGAGGAACGAAACACGGGTTGTACGGTAGCATCTTCATCCCCGTATTCCGCAAAGCTTCATACGGGCTACTTTCCTCTTTCTTCTGTCTTCTGTCTTCTGCCCCACCCATCCCCCCTGTTTTTCACATATTTTTGCCTGGGAGTCTGGCAACTTATCAGTCAAAAACGTGTCCTTAGAAAATAAGGAAAAAACATACCGGAAAGTACAAGAGCCATGAGATATCTTCAATATTTGTTGACAAGCATTTGTTTTTTATTGCTGCCCCTGCAGGTTGGCGTTGCAAAGTCCAGTCCTTCTTTGCATTATGTGAGTTTTACAGCAGATGAGTTAAAAAATATTCAGGGACATTATTCCACTATTTATGGTTATCTTTATATTCGTGTCAGGGGGCAGAATGTCAGTACGCAATACGATGGCAAATATATTCAATTAGTAAAAAAATCAAATGGGCATTTTTACCCGCGTTACAGGTTTCTCTGGATATTCCCGATTCAGATCGGCAATATGTCATTTACCTTAAAGAAAATGCCCAAAGGGAAAACACAGATTATTATGCATCAAAACGGCAAAAAAAGGATTGTTGCCCAAAGGTTTTTTGCCAAACCGGTTCCGGTTGCCTGGAAGAAGCGTTTGGGAATCTATAAAGCCTCTCAATTAAAGGGAAAAACAGATATTAAAAAAATCAGGTTAGCCATACAAAATGGTGTTCTGGTGGCGTTTAGTAATAACCTCAATAGCCCCTATCCGTTAATTGCGGATTCAAACTGGCAACTCACCTCGCCAAGCGCAGGACATAACAACAAGCGTACAATAAAAATTTCATTGCGTAAAAATGACATTATACTGGCGTTTGAACAAAATAAATTGCTTCTGCAAAAACAATAAAGAGCCTACTGCGGAGCAGCTAAACTATGCTCCTTCTGCAATGCCTTGAATATCAAAAAACAGGAAACGAAATTTTGTGTTGAGGAACAAAACACGGGTTGTACGGTAGCATCTTCATCCCCGTATTCCGCAAAGCTTCATACGGGCTACTTTCCTCTGTCTTCTGTCCTCTGTCTTCTGCTACCCATCCCCCCTGTTTTTGATATATTTTAGCGATTCCAGAATCTACGCTGCGCTATTCGGTAACGATTTGTTTTGAGGCTATTTTGTTTGCCAGAAAAAAAGATTTCTATTTCTCCGGCATGAATCGTGTCCAGTATTTGAATAGCATGTGTGGCATAGCGTTTAATGATTTTTTCTCCCGGATGTCCAAAGCGGTTACGATAACCCGCAGAAACCACGGCAAGTGCAGGAGAAACCGTGTCTAAAAATATGTCGCTGGATGAGGTTTTACTGCCATGGTGAGGCACCATAATGACTTCACTTTTGATTTTATCCTGATATTTCTGGCTCAGTAATGTTTCTGCCTTGCGCTGAATATCGCCTGTTAACAGGAGTGAATGAAGAGCATTGGATACACGCAATACACAGGAGCGGTTATTTTTGTTTAAATGTGTATCTGAATCCGGGTCTGGCCAAAGCATTTCAAATGTGACTCCGTCCCATTGCCATTTCTGACCAGCAACGCAGGCTGTTACGCTTGTCTCGTCCAGTATTTGTGTGTCACTGCTTAATATGTTTTTTATGCCATATTGATTGATAATTGCTTTGGCGCCACCCCGATGGTCAAGGTTGTTATGTGAAAGTATCAGCATATCAACCTTCTTTACCCCCTTGAATCTTAAGTAAGGGATAACAACCAGTTTGCCAATATCAAAATTTGGGCTGAGTCGGGTTCCGGTGTCGTAGACCAGAGTGTGGTTTGCCGTGTGAATCACCGCTGCGCTTCCCTGCCCTACATCCAGTAATGAAAAACTGAAATCATCCTGCTGAAGTTTTTCTCCCGTATATAAAAATGCGGGCAGCAACAAGATAAAACCGAGCCAGCGGGCAGGAAATCCTTTTGGCAATATAATGACCATGATTCCAGAGATTGCCAGAAGCAGGTAAGAAAATGGCAAACTCGCAGACATGACGGTTGAAAATGGTAATTTGCTGAGTAATTCAAGATACTCAAACAAAAAATGGATTGCCGTACTGGAAACATCAAATAAAGCACTTGAGATATAATCTGAAACGGCTAAAAAAATCACAGCAAGCAGGCTAACAGGCACAACCAGTACAGATACCCAGGGGATTGCAACAAGGTTGGCAAGCGGAGCCGACAAGGAACCCTGGGAAAAGAATAAAAGGGTTAAGGGCAACATTCCCAGTGACAGGACAAGTTGCAGTGTGAGCACATGAAAGCGTGGTTTGCTGATTTGTCTTTTTAGAATCAGCAGAATAAGAGCCACTGCCGAAAAGGATAGCCAGAAGCTGATGCTCATGGCTGCCAGTGGATCAAATAATAAAACAAGCATTAATGCCGTAGCCAGAATAGCTGAATTATTATAATTTTTGCGACTTGCCACTCCAATCATTACTACAATAACCATTAACAGCGCGCGCTGTGTTGGCAGGCTGAAACCCGCGAGTAAAGCATACGCAGTCGCAAGCAGAACACTTGCGATTCCGGCGGCAATTTGTAGCGGGATTTTCTCATTTAGCCGCGGAAATATACGCCAAATCAGCATTACCGGAAAAAACGCAAATCCGGCAATAACCGCAATATGCAAGCCCGAGATTGCAATCAGGTGGCTGGTACCTGTTTTTTGCAATAGCTGCCACTGCGTTTCGTCAAGTCTGTTTCTGAGAGCCACGGTAAGCGCGCTTAAGACCGCCGCAGAAGCTTTATCTTTGACTTGCTGCTGGATTTTCCGGTTTATTGTTTCGCGCAAGCTGTTTACAGAGTAGCTGTTTAGCCACTTTTGGGGCGATTGAAGTCTGTGGTTTCCCTGCCATTTTCGGACATAGCCTGTTGCCACAATCCGCTGGCTAAATAACCATTTTTCATAATCAAATCCACCAGGATTGATAAAACCTGAAGGACGCTTTAGCCTTACTTTTAATTGCCAGTATTGATCCGCATGTATTTCCTTAACTGCCTGAAACCAGCCGAGTCGAACCACACCGCTTAAATTTATTTTTTCTGAGGTTTCGGCAAGAAACGCCTGCTCTATTTTGAATCTGAAACGAACGCCGTCTTGCCTGTCGTCGGGTATATCTTTAATTTTTCCCTGTAAAATTATATCCTTTCCTTCAAGTTTTTTTGCCAGGGTGTTATTAAGCTGGGTCTCTGCTGTCAGTGTTGCAAGCAGAAAACCAGACAGCAGGGCAAAAAAAACAGGCAGCAGTTTTTTTAATTTGGGATGCTTCCTTGCCAAAAGAAACAATAAAAGAATAAGAATAAAACCACTTGCAGCAATCACTATCAAAGCAGAAGCAGATGGCAAGCTTGCGAATAATTGTATAAATACTGTGCCAATCAGGAAAAATAATGAAAAAATGCGCATCTGTAAGTTTTTTCCAACATTTGCAGATATAATAAGAACATAATGACCCAGGAGCTGTCTGAGAGAACTCAGTCGAGGATCTCTATAGTGTCGCCGCTATGCCACGTAAATTTCTAAAAAAATATTCTCCCAGTCCTCAAACGATAAGGAATAACAAGTCCCTGTCGTTTCTCGGCGAGAGCATCCATCGTCCCTGTTTATGGCATATGAACCGCAACTCGGTTGCGCGTGCATTCGCCATTGGGCTGTTTTGTGCGTGGTTACCCATGCCTTTGCAAACCGTCATTGCCGCCTTGCTGGCTATCTATTATCGCGCGCATTTGCCGCTTTCAGTCGCTCTGGTTTTTCTTACCAATCCGGTCACTATACCGCCAATGTTTTACTTTGCCTACAAGCTGGGAAGCATGATATTGGGGCTTGATCCGCAAACTGTGCCGATGGATCTGGGCTGGGAATGGTTTACAACAACCCTGGGAGAAATCTGGAAGCCGTTGCTGTTTGGCTGCCTGATGCTGGGGATTATTTCTTCAGCAATAGGTTACTTTGCCATACATACGATCTGGAGACAAAGCATCAGACGCCGTTGGCGGGACAGAAAAGAAGCGCGTGAAGCCCGCAAGGCAAAAAATGCCATGGTAAAAGAAATCAAGAAAGAGCTACAAAACGAACAGCATGAATCAAATACGCCAGCAGCGTAATACATTGTTCAGGCTTTAGATTTCCTCCAGATGCCCGTCAATTAAGGTATAAATTTTATCCATTTTTTTGGCTAACTGCATATCATGTGTGACGATAACAAAAGCAGTTTTCATTTCCTGATTCAGTTCCTGCATCAAGTCAAATATTTGCTGTGCGGTTTTGTGATCCAGATTGCCGGTGGGTTCATCTGCCAGCACTGCCTGCGGTTTTGTGACCAGGGCGCGTGCTATTGCCGCGCGCTGCCTTTCTCCGCCAGATAATTGCCCCGGCTTGTGATGAATGCGCTCTCCAAGCCCTACCTTGGTTAATATTTCTTGCGCCTGCGTTGCTGCTTCGGCAACCGCCAGACCTCGTATCAAAAGCGGCATGGCAATATTTTCGAGCGCGGTAAATTCTGGCAATAAATGATGAAACTGGTAGATAAATCCAAGTGACTGATTACGCAGAATACCGCGTTCGGTGTCTGTGAGTTCAGCGACATCCTTATCCAGAATCTGCACTTTTCCTTCTGAGGGCAAGTCAAGACCGCCCAAAATATGCAGCAGCGTACTCTTTCCACTGCCAGAACTGCCGACAATGGCTATTTTTTCTCCCGCGTGAATATCGAGCGTGACTCCCTTTAATACTTCAACGTCCAGTTTACCTTCAGTAAAACGTTTATAAATATCCTGACAGGAAATAATTGTGTTTGAATTCATATTAAGTTTCTTTATTCATAGCGAAGAGCTTCAGCAGGCTGTACTTTTGAAGCTTTCCAGGCGGGAAAAAGGGTGGCAATGACAGCCAGTAAAAAGGCACTGATTGAAATCATAAAGACATCCATAAATTCAATTTTGGTATCTATTTCTGTAATGAAATGCACGTCCGATTTTAAAAAGTGTGTGTGTAGCAAGCCTTCAAGCCAGTGCACTACTTCAGACAGATTATAGGCAACCAGCAAACCAATGCTAACCCCGATCAGTATCCCGAGTATTCCCAAAATACAGCCCTGCACAATAAAAATCCGCATGATTTGTCCGCTGGACATGCCAAGCGTTCTTAAAATCGCAATATCAGCCTGTTTTTCTGTGACCACCATAATCAGTGTTGAAACCAGGTTAAATGCCGCCACAGCAACAATCAGTATCAAAACCAGAAAAAACATGCTTTTCTGAAGCTTGATTGCCTTGAAAATATTTGCCTGCTGGGTCGTCCAGTTTGTGAGCAGATAATCCCCTGTTGAATGTTTGGCAATTTCATCGGTGACTTCAGGTGCCTTGTACAAATCATCCAGTTGCACGCGCAAACCAGTCACCTCTGCGGGCATTTCAAAAAGCTCTGCGGCATCATCAAAGTGTATATAGGCTGAGCCAGCGTCATACCATTGCATATCAACCTTAAAGGTAGCCACCACGGTGAAATCCCTAAAAATCGGGAACATGCTTGCCACTCCCTGTGAAGCAGCATCTGCATTTTGGGTGTCATTTTGCGGGCTTAACAGGGTCACGGTTTCACCAATTTTAACCCCTAAATTTTTCGCCAGTGTTTCGCCCAGAATAATGTTGTAAGCGCCAGATTTTAGTTTATTCAAACCAAGAGGATCTGAAATATACTGGTTTATGGTGCCAATATCCTTTTCATAGTCTGGCAATACCGCTTCAAGAAGTGTTGCCTGAACCTTGTCAGCTTCCTTTAGCATGACCTGTTTTTCAATAAAGGGAGCTGCTGCAACAACATGCTTTTCTTTTAATACCTGTTCACGACGCTGCTGCCATGCGGGCAATTTCCAGTCTGAATCGGTTACCGTAACGTGTGACAGCATTCCCAGAAAACGCTCACGCATTCCGCTTTCATAGCCATTCATCGCAGATAAAACTGTGATAAGAACGATAACACCCAGTGCAATGCCAATCACCGACGCCAGTGAAATAAATGAAATAAAGTGATTATCCCGCTTGGCTCTGGTATAGCGTATTCCGATAAAAGCTGAAAGAGGCTGAAACATTTATTCATACCTCAATGATTCTGCGGGCTGAATTTTTGCCGCGCGGCTGGCTGGATACAAAGTCGCCAGTACCGCCAGAACAAACGCGCCTGTTGCGATGGCGATTACCTGTATCCATTTGACATGAGAAGGTAATCTTGAATCGGTTCCGGTATAAATCAGATCCTTGGGTAAAATTTGAATATGAAACAGGTTTTCAATCGCAGCCATAACAGGGTCAATATTATGTGCCAGAATAACACCCAAAATGGCTCCGATTACTGCTCCAGCGAGACCGATGATTGTCCCCTGCACCATAAAAATCTTTTTCACCTGTTGCGCTGAGATGCCCTGGGTACGCAAAATGGCAATATCAGCCTGCTTTTCATTTACCGCCATTACAAGAGTAGAAACAAGATTAAATACAGCCACCAAGACTATCAAAAATAAAATAAATGACATCACAAGACGCTCTGTTTTCATCACCTGAAACAGGCTTTTATTTTCACTGCCCCAATCATCGACTTTATAACCTTTTCCCAGTTGTTGCTGTAACTGCTGCGCCAACTGCGGAGCTTTATACAAATCTTCCAGTTTCAGGCGAATCCCCGTGACATCCTTGCGGGTTCGAAACAGTTTGGATGCATCACGCATTCCAATAAAGGCAGTTGAGGCATCATACTGCCCCATATTCATACGGTAAACAGCCGCAACGGTGAAGCGTTTGGTGCGTGGAATCATACCCGCTGGTGTGACCTTGACCTGGGTTGTGATAACCGTCACTTTATCTCCCGGATAAACACCCAGTTGCTGCGCCAGATCAATACCCAGCGCAATTTTATAACTACGCGGAGCAAGTTCAGAAAGATCGCCATCAACAACATGCTTGTTGACATCGCCAACAAGTTTTTGTTTTTCAGGAAGAATACCCTGAATCAAAGCGCCACGAACCTGGTTATTGGCAGCGATCATCACCTGTTTTTTAATAAACGGAGCCGCTCCCTCAACGCCTGGTATCTCCTGAAGTTTCTGCAATTCAGTCCGCCAGTCTGAAAGTTTTCCTTCTGTCCCGGAAACCGTGACATGCGAAACCATACTGAGTATTCTGTCCCTGAACTCTTTTTCAAAGCCGTTCATAACGGAAAGAACAAGAATAAGCACAAGAACCCCAAATAAAATTCCCAGCATGGAAGCCAGGGAAATAAAGGAAATAAAATTATTCTTGTGCCTGGATCTTGTATAACGCAGGCCGATAAAGAGTTCGATAGGTTTAAACATGGTTGCGAATTATAGCCGACCCTAACTGTAACAACATTAATTAATAGACAGATTAATGGAGAAAAATAAAAATGAACACAAAACCCCTGTTATTAAAACTTTCTTTAAGCTTTCTTTTTGTAGTGACTGCCCAGATGACAGCAATAAATGCACAGGCAGATATATTAGCCCTTGCACCTCATGCCAAAGTATTGACCAGGGCAAATATGCCAAAACCTGGCGACAGCATGAATAAAGTAAGCAAAAAATTTGGTGCTGCCAGGCATGTGAGCGTATCAAAAGGTCCGGTCACCAGAAAAAACCCCAAAATAACACGCTGGGATTATACTGGTTTTTCTGTTTACTTTGAAAATTCGCATGTGATTCATAGCGTGATTCATCGTTAAGAGACTGAACTGATAAGGTCGTAGTGACTTAAAATCTGCGGTAGCAGGCTGGATTAGCATTCACAATCCAATTATCCAATAATATAGTGCCGCAATTTTGTCGGGTTATGCTCAGGCTAAACCCGACCTGCCTGCGAGACTAATGCGGATTCAGCTTGAAATGACAGGCTAAGTATCCGCTCAAAATTAATCTAACAATTTAGCCCCTGTTTTCTGATCTTCTTCGTTATTGCTTTGGTCACATAGCTCACTATGCTCCCGTCGCAATACCTTGAATATCAAAAAACAGGAAACGAAATTTTATTAAATTAATTTTGCTTGGGTACTTAAACCAAGTTAAACTACGCCTATGATTAACCTGTTTATTAATTTTAACTGGCTCTGGATGTAGCGTCTTTCGAAAGAAAGGCATTGTTTGTTTTTGTCCATACAGTTTATATTTTATTAAATAGGTTACAACATGAAAAACAGCGTTTCATCCACACTCAGCAAACAACAGTTTGACTCCTATCTAAATGACGGTTATGACCGTATCCCTCTGGTACGCGAGGTTCTTGCCGATTTAGACACTCCCCTCAGCACCTACCTTAAGCTTGCCAATGCACCCTATTCTTATTTATTTGAATCGGTTCAGGGTGGCGAAAAATGGGGGCGTTATTCAATTATTGGTTTACCCTCCAGAACCATTATAAAAATCACCGGCAAACAGGTCGAGGTAACAAAAGACTATAAACTTCATTCATCTGAAACGGTCGATGACCCGCTGGCATGGATCGAGAATTACAAAAACTCAATAAAAATCCCTGAAATCGAGGGTATGCCACGTTTCAATGGCGGTCTGGTTGGCTATTTCGGCTATGAGACGATTCGTTATATTGAGCCTAAACTCTCGGGTGTCGAAGCTGAAAACAAACCAGACCCGCTGCAAACACCTGATATTCTGCTGATGCTTTCTGAAGAGATTGTAGTGTTTGATACACTCAACGGCATCTTGTCACTGATTGTCCATGCTGGCGAAGGCGAATATGAACAGGCTCAGGAAAGACTCGATTACCTTACGCGCAAACTGCGTGAGCCACTCACCCTGTATCAGCCAACAAAATCGCCACAAACCATTAATGAAGACGATTTCAGCTCCGGCTTTACCGAAGAAGGCTTTAAGGCAGCCGTTGAAAAAGCACGCGATTATATCAAGGCAGGCGATATTATGCAGGTGGTGCTGTCACAACGCCTGAGCGTGCCATTCAAGGCACAGCCCCTGGACTTGTACCGCTCCCTGCGTTCACTCAACCCGTCACCCTATATGCACTTTATGAACCTGGATAATTTTCATATCGTTGGTTCTTCACCCGAAATTCTGGTGCGACTGGATAATGGTGAAATCACCGTGCGCCCGATTGCAGGCACACGCAAACGCGGGCATGACAAGGAAAAAGACCTTGCCATGGAAAAAGAGCTGCTAAATGACCCCAAAGAGCTGGCAGAACACCTGATGCTGATTGACCTGGGACGCAATGATGCGGGTCGGGTTAGCCAGATTGGAAGTGTCAAACTCACCGATAAAATGACCATAGAGCGCTACTCACACGTCATGCACATCGTTTCCAATGTCGTTGGTAAAATTAGACCGGAACTCTCTGCCATTGATGTCCTGCGCGCAACCTTTCCGGCGGGTACTGTAAGTGGCGCTCCCAAAATCAGGGCAATGGAAATCATAGACGAACTCGAACCTGTAAAACGCGGCATTTATTCTGGTGCCATCGGCTATCTCGCCTGGAATGGCAATATGGATACCGCCATTGCCATCCGCACCGGAATTATCAAGGATGAAATGTTACATATTCAGGCTGGAGCCGGTGTGGTTTATGATTCCAAAGCGGAGCTGGAATGGAAAGAAACCATGAACAAGGCACGCGCCATTTTCAGGGCAGTCAAGCAGGCAGCCGCCGGTCTTGATGGCGCGCACCGATAGGAGGATAGAAAAATGATATTAATGATCGATAACTATGACTCCTTTACATACAATCTGGTGCAATACCTGGGTGAACTGGGTGCAGAAGTGGTGGTTGAACGCAATGACCAGATCACTCTGGAGCAGATTGAAACACTGGCACCGGAACGCATTATGATCTCGCCTGGTCCCTGTACTCCCTCAGAAGCGGGTATTTCAATTGATGTCATCCAGCATTTTAAAGGCAAACTGCCTATATTTGGCGTATGCCTTGGGCATCAATCCATTGGACAGGCATTTGGTGGCGATATTATTCGCGCCCGGGAAATCATGCACGGCAAAATCTCGGCGATTCACCATAGCGGAAAAGGTTTATTTGAGGCTTTGCCATCACCCTATGAAGCAACACGCTATCATTCTCTGGTAATTGACAAGAACAGCCTGCCTGAGTGCCTCGAAGTGAGCGCATGGACTGAAACCGAAGATGGAAAACTCGATGAAATTATGGGCGTGCGACATAAAGAATACGCCATTGAAGGCGTACAGTTTCATCCTGAATCCATCCTCACCGAACACGGTCATGCCATGCTGCAAAACTTTCTGAAGATGGAACAGGCATGAGCAAGCCACAAGCCGCAACTTTGGGAAAACGCTTATTGGCGATTGTTTATGATGTACTGATCATTTTTTTTATTACGATTGTTATAAGCATCCTGATTCAGCAAACAGTGATTAACCTTGAATTAGTCCCGCTGCAAAAAATAAAAGACATCAGTGGCGAAATCTCAGTGATTCCCACTGACAGTTTTATTACCCTGTTTCTAAAAAGCCTGTGGACTCTAATCAGCTTTTTCTACCTCGCCTACTACTGGACAAAACGGGGACAAACACCAGGAATGCGCGTCTGGAAAGTCAAGGCAATCCACCATGATGGGCATCTAATGAGCTGGAAAAACGCACTCTACCGCTATGTCTTCTCAATTTTCGGGCTGGGTCTGATCTGGATAATCTTCGACAAGCAAAAACTCGCATTACAGGACCGCTTAAGCAATACACACTTGATAC
>JALVDQ010000197.1 GCA_027008885.1 Thiotrichaceae bacterium
TTTTTGCGGGTCGGTTGTGGCAAACAGAAACTTGACGTGAGGTGGCGGTTCTTCGAGTGTCTTTAAGAGTGCGTTAAAACTGTGTCCGGTGAGCATGTGCACTTCGTCAATCAGATACACCTTGAAACGCCCCCGGGTTGGCGCATATTGCACATTATCCAGCAGTTCACGGGTGTCTTCGACCTTGGTGCGTGAAGCCGCATCGACTTCAATCAGATCGACAAAATTTCCGGCACTTATTTCCTGACAGCTGCTACAGCTTCCGCAAGGTTCGGAAGTAACGCCAGTTTCGCAGTTTAGGCATTTGGCAAAAATGCGCGCAATGGTAGTTTTGCCGACACCACGAGTCCCGGTAAAAAGGTAGGCATGATGCAGCCTGTCACTGTCCAGCGCATTGATAAGCGCACGCAAAACGTGTTCTTGTCCGACCATCTCTTTGAAATTCTGGGGTCGCCATTTTCTTGCAAGGACTTGATAACTCATGGGTGGATAATAATGGAATTTTTATTGTATACCTACCCATCCCCCCCTTTTTTCACATATTTTTTATTCTGCTTGTAAAAATATGTAAAAAACAGGGGGGATGGGTGGCAGAGGACAGAAGACAGAAGACAGAAGCAGAGCATGTAGAGGTTGCTGGAGTTTACGCAACCAACCAGATTCGGTTGGTTTTGCATGGCTGCACCAACCCTACGCAACTCAACACAGGCTGACTACGCAAAAATATGTAAAAACAGGGGGGATGGATACTGGATATTATTTTATAAAACTCAGCGCCTTCTTTATAACATTAATGTCAGCTCCGGGTTTATAAGCATTTTCACTAATATATCGTCGCCACGCTTTTGCGCCTGGTTGCCCGTTAAAAAAACCCAGTAGATGCCTGCTCAGATGTTTTAAATAAACGCCTTTTGCTAACTCTTTTTGCATGTATTGCATATACAGTTGAAGCACTTCAAGCTCGGTTTGTTGTTTTTGAGTATCATCCCCATAGATTTTTTTATCCACTTCTCGCAGTATAAAGGGATTATGGTAGACCTCTCTGCCCAGCATCACTCCATCCACTTTTGCCAAGTGCTGCTCACATTCTGCGAGTGTTTTAATTCCGCCATTCAGTATAATTTCCAGATGCGGAAATTCCTGCTTCATCTGATAAACAAGTTGATAGTTTAAAGGGGGTACATCCCTGTTTTGTTTGGGGCTTAAACCCTTGAGCCAGGCTTTGCGGGCATGAATAATAAAAGTTTTGCCGCCAGCTTCTGAAACCGTTTGAAGAAAGTGGTAAAGCGTTTCATATTCGGGCATATCATCAATTGCAATCCGGTTTTTTACGGTAACCGGAATATCCACCGCCTCCCGCATTGCTGCAACATTCTCCGCAACCAGTTCAGCCTCAGCCATTAAGCAGGCACCAAATGCACCATTTTGAACCCGATCACTGGGACAACCTACATTAATATTCACTTCATCATAGGCATAATCTTCAGCCAGTTTGGCACAGCTCGCCATGTCTTTCGGGGTGCTACCACCAAGTTGCAATGCAAGTGGGTGCTCCTCCCGGTTATATTGCAAATACCTGTGTGGATCGCCATGAATCAAAGCCCCCGTTGTGACCATTTCTGTATAAAGCACGGCACGTTTGCTGATGAGTCGCAGCAAATAGCGTTCATGCCGGTCAGTCCAGTCCAGCATCGGCGCCACGCAAAAACGACGGTTTATTTTCACAAATTCTATCCAGAGAAATTTGCAAATTATGGTATGCTTGCACACTTTTGTAAATCACGAGAATATACGAGAATAATTATGGATGTCGGGGAATCAATTCAGGCAGGTAACTGGATCGCGTTGTTTACCTATATGGGCTTTAGCTTTTTTGCGGGATTCGTTATTGGTTTTGCTACACGTACTTTCTTAAAGTTTGTTTTTTTTGTTTCTGGAAGTATTTTGATATTACTCTTTGGATTGCAATATGCAGGCATGATTGATGTCAGATGGGAAAGCTTTGAAAATATTTACAACGGGCTAATTACCTGGATTTCACCTCATTTGGGCGGGCTTAAAAACTTTATTACTGCCAACCTGTCTTCTGCAACCATGGCGGCACTTGGTTTGTATTGGGGCTTTAGAAGAAAAACCTAAATGCTGCCTTTCATTTCCAAAAACAACCGTATTAGCAACAAACCCAAGTAATGAGTCGTTTACTGCGTTCAGGCGCTATTATCAGCGCCATGACAATGATCTCGCGTGTTTTGGGGCTGGCACGCGATGCGATTATCTTTCAATATTTTCCTGCCGGTGGCGCACTGGATGCCTTCTTTGTTGCCTTTCGTATTCCCAACCTGCTACGCCGCATGGTTGCAGAGGGCGCGTTCTCACTGGCTTTTGTGCCAGTATTGTCGGAATACAAGGAAAGCCGTTCTACGGAAGACCTGCAAAAACTGTTGAATCATGTTGCCGGAACTCTCAGCCTGGTTTTATTTTCAATTACGCTAGTGGGTATGATTCTGGCACCTGTATTGGCAACAATCTTCGCGCCTGGTTTTTTGCTTGGTTCTGCAACTCATTTAAAAGAGGTGTCACAGCATGAACTTACCACTGAGCTATTATTAATAACCTTCCCCTATATTTTCTTCATCTCTCTTTCCGCTTTTGTCAGTGGAATTTTAAATACATTTCAGAAGTTTGCTGTTCCCGCATTTACTCCTGTTTTACTGAATATTTCACTGATCAGCGCGGCAATATGGGGAGCACCCTACTTTGATGAACCAGTAAAAGCACTTGCCTGGGGTGTGATTATTGGCGGCATTGCCCAGTTAGTCTTTCAGCTACCTTCCCTGTTTAAACTGGGGCTGTTACCAAAACCCAGTTTTAAACGCGGTCACGAAGGTGTTAAGCGCATTATGAAACTGATGATGCCTGCACTGCTGGGTTCATCTGTGGCACAGATCAATATATTGATCAATACCGCGATAGCCTCAATGCTGGCGGCTGGCAGCATAAGCTGGTTATATGCATCAGACCGCTTTGTGGAACTGCCACTGGCAATTATCGGGGTTGCTATCGGTGTTGTAATTTTACCCAAGCTATCGGGAGATCATGTAAAGACACAGGCTAAAGCCTTTAGTGATACGCTTGACTGGGGAGTCAGGATAGGGATTCTGGTTGCACTACCCTCCATGATTGGTTTAATC
>JALVDQ010000198.1 GCA_027008885.1 Thiotrichaceae bacterium
TTTAGCCCCTGTTTTCTGATCTTCTTCGTTATTGCTTTGGTCACATAGCCCACTATGCTCCCGTCGCAATGCCTTGAATATCAAAAAACAGGAAACGAAATTTTGTTAAATTAATTTTGCTTGGGTAGTTAACGAAGTTTATACTATTTTTTTATAGCATCAATCCTCTTTCGGAAGTATTTGCTTCCTTCAGGTATTAATTCATGGATGAAAGAATGGACTCTATATCATTAAAACGGTTTTCCCTGAAAACAATGATCAGCCTGACAGTTCTTTTACAGCTTGTCCTGTTTCAGGTAACGCAAGCCGAGGACAAATATCCCGTCAAGATCAAGCCCGATCTGCCTTTTATCAAGGTATATCACCAGGGCAAGGAGGTCATTCTTAAGCGCATACAGGATACCAATCACCACCTTAGCGGTGATTTAACCAGAACATCACGCCCCTGCCCGCCTTTTTGCCTGTTGCCAATGTTTATCGAACCCGGAATCTACCCTGTTGGCGAACTTGAGGTGGTTGATTTTTTGCAAAATCAGGTAAAATCCGGCAAGGGCTTTTTAGTTGATGCACGTTTGCCCAGTTTCTATAACACTGAGACAATCCCGGGCGCGATAAACATCCCCTGGGTACTGTTTAAGAATAAAGAAAAACGCGATGCTGTATTTAAACTGCTCGGCGTAAAAAAACGTGCCGATGGTTCTCTCGACTTTAAGGATGCACTTGAGCTTTATCTTTTCTGTGGAGGTCCTTCATGCGGGCAATCTCCCCGTGCGATCAGGGCGTTATACAAGGCTGGCTATCCAGCAAGCAAGATTAAATACTACCGGGGTGGATTACAGCTTTGGAAACTTTTTGGCTTTATTACAATTGTTTCAAAGTCCAATATTATTGACGCTGGAGCAGACAAGAAATGAATGACAAACAGTTTCACAAGCGCTATTCGATTGAATATCTCCATCCTGGAAGCCCCGGGCAAAGCCCGATCAAAAAGAAAAAAAACCTTATCCTTCCGCTTGTTTTACTCAGTGTTTTAATTGCCGCGGGAGTTTACCTCTGGAAGCAGGGATTCCTGCATCAGTATCTTCCCGATAATAGAAGTGGTACTGGGGTAAGCACAAATTTGTCAACTCCCCAGGAAAAAACAAATCAATCCATTGAATCAAAACAAATTGCAACTCATACAAACTATTCCAAAAGCACTGGCAAAGAAATATTTGCAGATAAATGCTCCGCTTGTCATGGCAAAAATGGCGAAGGTGATCCCGAAAAAAACTATCCCAGGCTTCAAGGGCAACTTTCGAGCTATATTGTACTCCAGCTAAAAAGAATGAGAGACGGTCAGACTTCCAATGTTAATCCACTTATGTTTCAGAATATCAAGTCAATGGATGATGCTACCTTTGAAAAAATAGCCAGTTATATATCGCAAATAGCAATTTCTGAAAATCGCCCTGCCAAAGAAAACAAGACAGACCTTGCGGGTGACAACAAGCTTCTTAACGATAAACTGCAAAAACTCAACGAGCAGTTATCAATGGCAAAAAGAAAGAATTTGGAGCTGGCAAAAAAATTAAAGGAAAATCTGGCAATCAGTCAAAAGTTTAATGCGCTTTATGAAGATGCAGAAAAAAATGTGTCAGGCAGTGACAAAGAATTTCTAAAGGTTATCGAAAAAGAAAAAAACCGACTCAAAGCCAAAACGACCAAAACCATCGAAAAAGAATCGCCACAGGAGATTAATCAAGCTGTCGCAACCTCCATAACAGCCGAAAAAAGCATCAATGTCCTGCCCCTGGCAGATCAGGAAAAAATCAACAATGATGAAAGCATTGAATTTAGCACCTCAGATCAAACAAATAAAATTCTTGCCGCAATGAATAAAACAAGCGGCGCTTCAACAAGCAGGCAGAGCAGCACTGGCAAAAAAGTTTTTGTGACGACGATAGAATCAAACTATGCGCAAAAAGCGGTTGGCATACAAAGCAAAATAAACCAGCTGGTGAGTGAAAAAGATATTCCAAAAACAAAATTTACCAAAGCACTTAAAAGCGAAGAGAAAAAAAGGAAAAATTCAGTTCGCTCTGTTGTCGTCAAAAAAGGAGACACACTCTGGAGCATCTCCAAAAGAGCCTATGGCACTGGTTTTAAATACCGTAAAATACTCAAGGCAAATCCCAAACTGAAAAGAGGAAAAAAAGTGCACCTCTACATCGGACAGGTTCTGCGAGTTCCAAAATAGCAAACTGCGACTCTCTGCGTTACTTAAACTGAGTGACTGGAATCAGTGTTTCTATGCTGTTTTTGACCCCGAAACTTGAGATTAAGTATTCGCAAGCTTTGCTTGTTTAGCATTCACTGTTTTTGGTGACTCGTTTATAATCACAGCTGTTCTTAAAAAAAACTGTGCTGCCTCATGTCCAAGCTATCCAGATTCTTCTCATTTATAAAAAACAACAAAGGCTTTTTAATTTTCATTGTTTTTCTGTTTGTTTTCAGGGGAGCCATCGCCGACTGGCATCCGGTACCTACCGGCTCCATGAAACCGACAATTCTCGAAGGTGATGTGGTATGGGAAAACAAGCTGGCTTATGATTTGCAAATCCCCTTTACCGATATTTCATTGATGCGTATAGGTGAGCCAAAACGCGGAGATATTATTGTTTTTACATCCGCAAAAGCCAAAAAGCGCATGATAAAAAGGCTCATTGGTCTTCCTGGCGATACCATAGAAGTAAGACACAACCGTTTGTTTATTAACGGAGAAGCTGCAAAATACACCAACCTGCAGGACAAAACCCTGGAACCCGAGCGCGATGTTGACAAAGAAGAAGGGATCTATGCTCTGGAATCTTTAAGTGATCTCAAGCCTCATGTGATACAGGTCAAGCCCTTCACAGGCAACCCTCTCCAGAATTTTGGCAAAATCACAATCCCCAAAGACCACTACTTTTTTATGGGAGATAACCGCGATAATAGTGCCGACTCACGTTATTATGGTCTGATTCCACGCTCTGAAATTCGCGGACACGCCACCCGCATTCTGTTATCACTAAATAAAAATGATAAATACAAACCACGCTTTGAACGCTTTATGGAAACATTAAAGTAAAACTGTTACAGACTTTAATCTCCCTCTGCAACAGGCTAAAAGACAGTTATTACACAGAGAACCGCAGAGATTGTAAAGA
>JALVDQ010000199.1 GCA_027008885.1 Thiotrichaceae bacterium
AACGTTCCTTTGCAGTTGCCGCAGGTTTTGGTACTGCTGCTATTTTCTCCGTTATTTTGCTCGGAGATGAAAGTGGTTATGAAGCAGGCGATGTACAGAAATACAAATTAGCTGCCATTGAAGCGGAATGGGAAACTGAAGAGGCCCCTGCTGCCTTTACTGCTTTTGCTATTCCTGATCAAGACGCTCAAGAAAACCATGCTGCAATAAAAATCCCCTATGCGTTAGGGATTATCGCAACACGTTCTGTCACCGAAGAAGTCAAAGGTTTAAAAGATATTATTAAGGAGCATGAAGCCCGTATTCGTAATGGTATGGTTGCTTATAGTTACTTTGAGAAAATTCGTAAAAAGGAAGCCACAGAAGAAGACCGAGCAATGTTTGAAAAGCTAAAAGGTGATTTTGGCTATGCTTTATTACTTAAACAATATGCACCTAATGTTGTTGATGCTACCGAAGAGCAAATTAAACTTGCTGCCAAAAACAGTATCCCTAAAGTCGCTCCGTTATTTTTCGCCTTCCGTATTATGGTCGGTGCTGGTGTTGCAATGCTGTTTATTTTCTTAATGGCGTTCTTCTTTACCGCTAAACGTACCTCGTTTAAGAAACGCTGGTTATTATGGATCTGCTTTATTGGTCTACCATTACCGTGGATAGCGATTGAATCAGGTTGGTTTGTTGCCGAGTTTGGTCGCCAACCTTGGGCAGTGGGAGAAATATTACCAACCGCTCTGGCCTCGTCAAATCTTACTTATAATGATGTGTTATATAGTTTAATAGGGTTTGTCGCCTTATACAGCGTGTTGTTAGTGATCGAAGTTTTCTTAATGTTAAAGTTTGCTCGTCTAGGCCCTAGTGCTTTACATACAGGACGCTATCATTTTGAAACTTTGAAAGGTAATAGCCATACCGCTAAACCATCAACAGCTCAAGACTTAATATAGGGGGATCAACAATGGAATTTTTAGATTACGCAACAATAAAGTTTATTTGGTGGGCTCTGATTGGAGTCTTGTGGCTAGGTTTTGCATTAACGGTCGGCTTTGACCTTGGCGTTGCCATGCTAGTTCGCTATGTCGGAAAAACAGATGCTGAACGACGTGTCGCCATTAATGCCGTAGCCCCGCATTGGGATGGCAATCAAGTTTGGCTTATCCTCGCAGCAGGCGCGATTTTTGCCGTATGGCCGAATGTTTATGCAACCGCATTCTCAGGCATGTATTTAGCCATGATGATTTTATTATTTGCTTTAATACTACGCCCACCTGCCTTTGACTATCGTTCTAAATTGCCTAATAAAAAATGGCGCAATGCATGGGATTGGGTACTGGTTATCTCAGGTTTTGTCCCTTCGCTTATTTTTGGTGTTGCGGTTGGTAATTTATTACTCGGTTTACCGTTCCAATTTGATGACTATATGCGTTCATCATGGGAAGGTGGCTTTTTAGATTTATTACACCCTTTCGCTTTATTGACAGGTCTATTATCTATAGCCATGTTCTTAATGCATGGCGCAACTTACCTTATGGTACGCTCTGATGTAGATGTCTATTCACGCGCTAGAAAAGTTGCTAGTCTCGCGGCTATCGTAGTGATTGCACTTTTTGCCATTGGTGGTGTTTGGACAGCCTTTGGTATTGAAGGAATGAGAGTAACAGGCGGTCTAGAAGCAGGTGGTGTTGCTAACCCAACCTTAAAAACTGTTGAAGTTGCCGTTGGCGCATGGCTAGATAATTACAGCAAATACCCATTGATGATAATCGCACCTGTTATGGGTCTTTTAGGAGCTTTTGGTGCTGCACTTTTAGCTAAAGCAGGCAAACCTGTATTAGCCTTTTGGAACTCTTGTATCAGTGTTGCAGGAATCATCTTAACCGCTGGTTTCTCAATGTTTCCCTTTATTATGCCGTCATCGCTAAATCCTAATCACAGTTTCACTGCATGGGATTCAACAGGTTCAGAACTAACCATTACTGTCTCATTATTTGCAGCCGTGGTCTTTGTGCCTATTATCTTAGGGTATACAAGCTGGTGTTATAATAAAATGTGGGGCCCTCAAACGGTTCAATCTATTAAAAAGAATGATCACTCACTTTACTAAGGAGATCTATTTATGTGGTATTTCGCATGGTTGTTAGGCGTACTACTCGCCAGTTCATTTGGAATCATTAATGTATTATGGTTAGAAGTCAATGGCTTAGATGAAGATGAACAAGGCTAAAGTTTAACTCTTTTACATTGTTTATAAATGAATAAAGGCGTAGTGCAACAGAGTTGTTCTACGCCTTTTTTATTAGTTTATATAGTCTAATACCTTCACCAATCGTGATTTGTAGGGTGGATAAGCGATAGCGCATCCACCCTACAGTTTAGATTTGACGAAGGCATTGATACTCCTCACCCCCAAAGTAAATAAGTAGAAAAACACAATGAGCATTCCCAAGTTTCTAGCATCACAAAAAAATCTAACCTCGCGTTGGCTACAAGTATCCATTACCCTAGGTCTACTCTCAGGTTTTTTACTAATCGCCCAAGCATGGTTTTTAGCAAACGTTATCAATGACGTTATCTTTGAAAAACAATCCCTCTTTGCAGTGCAATATTGGCTCTGGGCTTTATTGGCTCTTTTTATATTGCGCTCTATCTTGGCATGGGCTTCTGAGCAAGCAGCCTTCCACGCCTCTGCAAAAATAAAACGGCAATTACGTGACCGCTTACACCGTCATATTCAAAGCTTAGGGCCTGTTATGACAGGCGATGAAGCCAGTGGTGGGCATGTCAATACTTTAGTCGATGGTATTGAGGCGTTAGAAAATTACTATGCACGTTACCTACCCGCTATGTCCTTAGTGGTGCTGGTACCGCTGTCTATCCTTGTCTTTATTTTCCCTATTGATTGGCTTTCAGGGTTGGTGATGCTAGTGACCGCTCCTTTAATCCCTGTGTTTATGATTTTAATTGGCAAAGGCACAGAAAAATTAAATAAAAAACAATGGCGTAAACTCGCGCGTATGAGCGCCCATTTTTTGGATATGATCCAAGGTTTAACCACGCTTAAAATATTTAATACCTCCAAACATGAAGCGGAGGTGATTGCGCGTATTTCAAATGAATATCGACGCAGTACCATGTCGGTATTGCGAGTGGCATTTTTATCCTCATTAGCCCTCGAATTTCTTGCC
>JALVDQ010000200.1 GCA_027008885.1 Thiotrichaceae bacterium
TCAGTCTTCCGTTCTCTGACACACCCATCCCCCCATTTTTTCAACATTTTTATGACACTGCTTCACTGATTTGGTACATTGCGCGCATGTCTAAATCAACATCCAAACCAGCATCTACATCAAAAGCCCGGAATAGCAGGCAAAAGCATACGCCGATGATGCAGCAGTATTTGCGCATCAAGGAAGAAAATCCGGATTTGCTGTTGTTCTATCGAATGGGTGATTTCTACGAGCTGTTTTTTGATGATGCCAAACGTGCGGCTGAAACACTTAATATCACTCTGACGGCACGCGGCAAGAGTAATGGCGAGCCGATTCCCATGGCGGGTATCCCCTATCATGCTGCTGAACAGTATTTGCCACGCTTGTTAAAACAGGGCATTTCGGTCGGCATCTGCGAGCAAATTGGCGATCCTGCAACGTCCAAGGGTCCGGTTGAACGCAAGGTGGTACGCATCCTGACCCCCGGTACGGTCACGGATGATTTTCTGCTGGAAGAGCGCCGCGACAACCTGCTGTTGGCAATAGCAGAGCAGGATCAGCACTACGGAATTGCCTGCATTGATCTGAGCAACGGACGTTTTGTTATCCAGCAGGTGGCTGATCAACAGACCTTGATCAATGAAATTGAGCGTCTGCATCCTGCTGAAATACTGATCGAGGAGGATGCTGATTTTGGGCTTGGCGAAGATACGCCGATAAGCCGTCGCGCGCCCTGGCATTTTGATGAAGAAAACGCCCGCAATCTGCTTCACAAGCAATTAGGCACACGCGACCTGAGTGGTTTTGGCTGTGATGATTTACCCGTTGCGATCATTGCCGCAGGTGTCTTGATGCAATATGTGAATGAAACACAGCGCACCGCACTCCCGCATATTACCAGCTTGCAGGTTGAGAGCAATGAAGATGGCATTATTCTGGATGCCGCCAGCCGCCGCAATCTGGAGCTGGAACACAGCCTCATGGGGGATCACAAAAACACCCTGATTTCAGTGCTGGACAAAACCGCTACCAGCATGGGCGGGCGCTTGCTAAGACGCTGGCTAAACAAACCCTTGCGCAACCAGAATGTTTTAAGAAACCGTCATCAGGCAATCGACAGCCTGATTCAGCAATATCACTACGAACCACTGCATGAACTGCTGCGACATATCGGTGATATTGAACGCATTATTTCACGGGTAGCACTCGGCACGGCACGCCCGCGTGATCTATCCACACTGCGTGATTCACTCAGGGTTATACCTGATTTACATGGCGTTCTGGAACAGCTTGATAATCCCCACATCACCCGGCTAAAAAGCAATATTGACTCGCATGAAGCACTGCTGCAGCTACTTGACAAGGCAATTATTGAAAATCCGCCGGTATTGATTCGTGACGGTGGAGTCATCGCTGAAGGCTATGATGCAGAGCTGGATGAATTGCGTAATCTGAGTAAAAATTCAGACCAGTACCTGCTGGATCTGGAAACCCGTGAAAGACAACGCACCGGCATTGCCAGTCTCAAGGTTGCTTATAACCGGGTGCATGGCTTTTATATCGAAATTCCGCGCACCCACAGCGATAATATTCCGCCTGAATACATCCGCCGACAAACACTCAAAGCGGCTGAACGCTTTATTTTGCCGGAACTGAAAGAGTTTGAAGATAAAGTCCTGTCAGCTCGGGAACGCTCGCTGGCAAGAGAAAAATTGCTCTATGAAGAACTCCTGCAAGAGCTCGCAACGCACACCGTTTCACTGCGGAAGAGCGCACAAAATATTGCCGAAATCGACGTACTCAGCAATTTTGCCGAGCGTGCCGTGGTGCTCAATTACTGCCAGCCCCAGCTCAGTGACAAGCCCGGGATTCAGATTACAGCGGGTCGCCATGCGGTTGTCGAGCAGACACTGGATGATCCATTTGTGCCAAACGACCTGCTGATGGATGCTCAACGCCGCATGTTAATGATTACGGGACCCAATATGGGCGGTAAATCGACCTTTATGCGCCAGGTAACGCTGATCGTGTTAATGGCGCACATTGGCTCCTATGTGCCCGCAGAAGCAGCCAGCATTGGTCCGATTGATCGCATTTTTACCCGCATTGGCGCGCATGACGACCTCAGCACCGGACGCTCCACCTTTATGGTGGAAATGACCGAAGCAGCGAATATTTTGAATAACGCGACCGCCAATTCGCTGGTTCTAATGGATGAAATAGGGCGTGGCACCAGCACCTTTGATGGCTTGTCACTTGCCTGGGCATTTGCCGAATATCTGGCAACGCAAAAACAGGCATTCACACTGTTTGCCACACATTATTTTGAACTTACAGCACTGCCTGAAAAAATCAGCACCATTGCCAATGTGCATATCAATGCCGTGGAACATGGTGACAAAATCGTCTTTTTGCACAGCGTTAAGGACGGTCCTGCGAATCAAAGCTATGGCTTGCAGGTTGCACAACTGGCTGGCGTACCCAAAAGCGTGATTACTCAGGCACGCAAAAAACTGCTGCAACTTGAAGAAGAATCCAGACAGGCTCCACAACCCGGTCAAACCCTGCCTTTGGCTCTTGGCTTTGCAGAAGAAAAAGATGAAGTCGCCACACAGATAAAAAACGCACTGGAAGCAATAGACCCGGATGAACTATCACCACGTCAGGCACTGGATGCCTTGTATCATCTGCGTAAATTACTGGGAGCCTGTCCGGGAATATGAGTCGTAGCGAGGGAAAGCTGATTTGAGCTAGATTTTTTATCAATTTGAGGCGAATAGTTGTTCTATTTGACGAAAATTGAGGGAAAATCTAGCCAAATTCAGCTTTTCCGCAGTAGGCTCATTATTCTCGGAGAGGCTCCCAAGACCCCGTCCGGGAACTAAAAATTGACTATTGATCTATTGATAAGCAGGAGAAGAAAAGATAAGCTCAGCATCTGCATGATAATATGCAATTTAAGGAGAAATAGATGTTATCACGTTTAACTAATTTACTAATGTTATTACTTTTATTGTTAATAACAGTTAGTCAGACAGCCACTGCACGCTACAAGGAAGTACCCAAGTTAGGTATTAATGTCGGCAGCATGGGCAAATTAACATCGTCTATTCCCTTTACCGACATCTTTAAAATTTCCACGGGCTGGTATACCTCCTGTGAATATGACTGGCGCGCAAAACGTCCCATTGATCCCGGTTGCACAGCAAAAAAATCATTAAACTCACAGGAACAGAAGCTGCTGGATCTGGATGCAAATGGCTGGGTAAGATCACTGCCAATGCCCCAGGATGAGCCTATATTCACCAGTGTTACAAGCACCTGGAAACTCTCCAGACATTTCCCAACCGGCAGATATGTGGTTCTGTATGATGGCGAAGGTCGCATGAAAATCACGGGTGATCTGAGAATCGTCTATCAGCGCCCAGGGCATATCGAGTTCGACCTGCTTTCTCCGCGTCGCAACCTGAAATTGCAAATCACCCGGACTGACCCCGGAAGAAACGGCAATTACATAAGAAATATTCGCATAGTACCGAAAAAGAATGAACATAATTACATGCGGCGAGTATTCAACCCTGACTACATTGCGCGGATTCGTCCAATGCATGTATTGCGATTTATGCCCTGGAGTAATCCAAGAGCGAATACAGCAGTAGAATGGGATCAACGAGCAAGAATTGGCGAAGCGCATTACACAGGTGACCGTGGTGTTCCTGCTGAACGCATGGTTGACCTTGCAAATGCGATAAACGCAGCGCCCTGGTTGAGTGTGCCATACAAGGCGAGCGATGACTATATGCGTCAGTATGCGCGCATGGTAAAAAGACGTCTTCGCAGAAATCAGAAAGTCTACATTGAATACTCAAACGAAGTCTGGAACAGCATCTTTCCAGCCGCAACTTACGCTGCGAGAAAGGCAGACAAGCTGTGGCACTTTCCCTACCCTAAAGTAGCCGCAGGAAAACGGCGAGTATTGCTATCAGCCAACTGGTACGCAAAACGCAGCGTGGAAATGTGCAGAATCTGGAAAAACGAATTTGGCAGGCAGCGCAACCGCGTAAAATGTGTACTGGGTTCACTCAATTCGGTTTCCTGGGTAGGCAAGGAAATACTGGACTGCCCTCTCTGGAAACAGGCACATGGCTGTGGGCGATATGTAGATGCCTACGGCATAGGACCCTACTTTGGCGATTACATCGCAAAAAAGGAACACCGCGAAACAATCAAGAGATGGACCAGAGATGCAGATGGCGGCAGATCACGTCTGTTCCAGGAAATCTTGCATGGCGGAATGCTAAAAAATGGTCCGCCAGGTGGAGCAATGGCACTCGTAAGAGACCAGATCTATGCCAATAAAAAACTGGCAGACAAATACCGTCTGGAATTAATTGCCTATGAGGCAGGGCAACACCTGATACGCTATGACCCGCCGCATACAGTAAAAGACCCTGCTGTATTAAACCTCTTTATGAGTGTTCAGAAAGACCCGCGTATGCGCCAGGCGTATCAACAATACCTTAGAACCTGGGCTGAAACAGGAGGCGGATTGCTTCTGCACTTTTATGGAATCGGTGAACCCGAGCCAAAAAATTTCTTTGGTATGCTGGATTACCTACAACAGCCAACAACACCCAAATATCAGGCATTAATGGATTATCTTGGTAGTAACATCACTTATATACCCCCACGCAAAAGCTATGTACCACCGCCGTTAGCTGCAATGGCTCCAGAAGTTGCGACTACAGCCCCTGCCCCACGCAGGCAGCAACAGGGGCAAAATCGCCCGGGACGCAATGCGATTGATGACGTGTGGAATGATGCCGTTGCTTTGGAATCAAACCAGCAGCGTTCCACTCCAAACCCGGGTACGGGTAGAAGGGCAGACACAAGACAACATTATACTGGCACCATAGCAGGGGCGGGAATAAATGGCTGGAATGTCAGCGGCAATACCGCAATATCGCCTCCAATCAAGCTTAAGCCAGGAAAAAATCACAAGCTGGCTGTTTACTGGCGACTTGAAAATGTCAGACGATCCCCGAATGAGTATTTTCGGATCTATGCAATAGATCATCGTGGCGGGCGCAAGCTACTGATTAACCAGCCAGCTCAAGATATAGCAGAGATAGGAAATGCGGATCAGTTATACGAAGAAAATATCAACCGCTACATAGGACCGCCGATACAAATAATGTTTGAAACCAGTCCGGGCTTGCAGGCAATTATTGAGCATGTTTCTTTTTAGAAAAATATGCAAAAAACAGGGGGGATGGGTGTGTCAGAGGACAGAGGACAGAAGACAGAGGACTGAATACAGAAACAGAGCATGTGGTCTGCGTTGAGGATGCGGAACGCCGAATGGCATATTTTTAATCATCGCTCCCATGTTTACTTCTCAACCAGTTCTACGCAAAAATATATAAAAAACAGGGGGGATGGGTATCTGTTTCCTGGTGATTTATTAATTAAGGGTTGAGATCATAATTAGGCTCATCAAATTTCCGCTTTGCTGCAACTTAAGGTAGAATGCCGGGACTTGTTAAATACCTAAGCAAAATTGTTAGATTAATTTTGCTTAGATACTTAAATCTTTGTATAACATAAATTGGAGTTCCCATGTCAAAAAAACATCCTGTAGTTGCGGTAACTGGTTCATCTGGTGCTGGTACCACTTTTGTAAAACGAGCTTTTGAAAACATCTTCCGTCGTGAAGGTATTAACCCGGCAATTGTAGAAGGAGACAGTTTTCACAGCCTGAGTCGGGTTGAGTTCAAGGTTGAAGTAGAAAAGGCTGAAAAAGCGGGAAACAATCATTTCAGTCACTTCGGTCCGGAAGCAAATGATTTTGCTGCACTGGAAGCTACATTTAAAACCTATGGTGAAACCGGTGTAGGTAAAAAGCGTTATTACCTGCACAATGATGAAGAGGCGGCTGAGCATAACGCACGTCTTGGCTGTGACAAGGCATCAGGCGAATTTACCCCATGGGAAGATATTGAGGCAGGCAGTGATCTTCTGTTTTATGAGGGTTTGCATGGTTTGGTGGCCGCCAAAAAACTGGGCATAGATACTTCCAGATACGTTGATCTTGGTGTAGGTGTCGTACCTAGCGTAAACCTGGAGTGGATTCAGAAAATACATCGCGACCATCTGGAACGCGGTTATGATGAAGCAGTGATTGTAGATACTATCTTGCGACGCATGCCTGATTATGTTCGCTACATTGCGCCACAGTTCTCACGCACAGATATAAACTTTCAGCGTATACCTACGGTAGATACCTCTAATCCGTTTATCGCTCGTGACATCCCTACCCCCGATGAGAGTTTTGTCATTATACGCTTCAGTGACCCGCAAAAGTTTAATATAGACTTCCCGTATTTGTTGAATATGTTACATGATTCGTTTATGACTCGTCGTAATACGATTGTTATACCCGGCGGCAAAATGAGTATGGCGATGGAAATAATACTCGCGCCAATTATTCATCGTTTGATTGACGAAGCAAAAAAAGCCTGATTTTTACTGAATCCGTGTGACCGTGTGGTTAAGTTATCTGAACATACCCTGCTGTCTCACGGATTCAGAAAATATATAAAAAACAGGGGGGATGGGTTGCAGAAGACAGAAGACAGAGTGTAGCAGGATGGCACATTGTTAACTATCGTTCCCGTGTTTCCTTCCTCAACACAGGCTGTGCAGAAAATATGTAAAAAACAGGGGGGATGGGTTTTCTCTCTGAAACCTCATTATTTGCAAGCAAGCTGGCACTATAAAAGCAAATCGAGTCAAAAAAAATAAAAATAACTCGTAATGTCTATTGTTAAGCACCTAAAAATGAGTGTATATTCCCCCCTGCTAGATAAAATGGTTGTAACGTAGTCTTTTCTGGATAGACGGTTGAACCGGAATAAAAATGTTTTAAGGAGAGTTTATGCTTGGGGAGTATTTACCAGTACTTGTTTTCTTGGGTGTTGGGTTTGCTATGGCGGTAATTATGCTGATTCTCGGCTCGTTATTATCTCCTCATAAGCCCGATGAGGCGAAAAATTCTCCGTTTGAGTGTGGTTTTGAGGCGTTCGATGACGCACGCATGAAGTTTGATGTGCGCTATTATCTGGTTGCCATTCTCTTTATTATCTTTGATCTTGAGATCGCTTTTCTTTTTCCCTGGGCAATCGTCCTCGACAAAATTGGCTTATTCGGTTTAATCGCCATGGGTGTCTTTTTGACTATTCTGATCATCGGTTTTATCTATGAGTGGAAAAACGGAGCGCTGGAATGGGAATAATTCAAGGTACAATGAAAGAAGGCTTTGTTACAGCAAAGCTGGATGGATTAATTAACTGGGCGCGCACCGGTTCAATGTGGCCGGTAACTTTTGGTCTGGCATGTTGCGCGGTGGAAATGATGCAGGCGGGCGCATCGCGTTATGATATGGATCGTTTTGGTATCCTGTTTCGCCCGAGTCCACGTCAGTCTGATGTGTTGATTGTTGCGGGTACGCTAACAAATAAAATGGCACCCGCCTTACGCAAGGTATATGACCAGATGGCTGAGCCACGCTGGGTTGTTTCAATGGGCTCCTGTGCCAACGGTGGCGGTTATTACCACTATTCCTATGCTGTGGTGCGTGGCTGTGATCGCGTGATTCCGGTCGATGTGTATGTGCCGGGTTGTCCGCCAACGGCTGAAGCGCTCTTGTACGGTATTATCCAGCTTCAGAACAAAATCAAAAACACCAATACGATTGCAAGACAGGATGCCGCTTAATGAGTGAGGTATTGCAAAAATTACAGTCTCATCTGGATGCTTCGCTGGGCGCAAAGCTGGATAAGCAGACTATCGCTTTTAATCAGCTAACGCTGGAAGTTCTATCTGAAAATTATCTGGAAGTCGCGCAGTTTTTGCGTGACGACGAAATCTGTGGCTTTGACCAGCTAAGTGATCTCTGTGGCGTCGATTATTTAACCTATGGGCAAGGCGAATGGGACACGGGTGGCAGCAGTTTTACCCGTGGTGTAAAACGTGATTTTTCTTTTGATGCTGATGATTCAGGCGACGCGCCAGAGTTTGAAGGCAAGCGTTTTGCCGTGGTTACGCACTTGTTATCAGTCAAAAATAATCAGCGTATTCGCCTGAAAGTCTATTGTGACGATAACCAGGCTCCCAAGGTCGCGAGCATAACCGAAATCTGGAACTCGGCAAACTGGTATGAGCGTGAAGCGTTTGATCTGTTTGGTATTTTGTTTGACGGACATCCTGATTTAAGACGGATACTCACCGATTATGGCTTTATTGGTCATCCATTCAGAAAGGATTTTCCCTTGATTGGTCAGTTAGAAATGCGTTATGACGAAGAGCAAAAGCGTGTGGTTTATGAACCTGTTTCAATTGAACCTCGCGTATTGGTTCCACGTATTGTTCGAGGGGGTAAGTAGTTTATGCCAGAAATTCGTAATTTTACCCTCAACTTCGGACCTGCTCATCCGGCAGCGCACGGTGTATTGCGTCTGATCCTGGAAATGGACGGCGAAGTTATCCAGCGCGCTGATCCGCATGTCGGTTTATTGCATCGTGGCACCGAAAAATTGGCTGAAAGCAAGCCATACAATCAAAGCATCGGTTATATGGATCGTCTTGATTACGTTTCCATGATGTGTAATGAGCACGGCTATGTGCTGGCACTGGAAAAAATGCTGGGTATCGAAGCGCCGCTTAGAGCGCAGTATATCCGCACCATGTTCGACGAGATTACCCGCATACTGAATCATTTATTGTGGATTGGCGCACACGCTCTGGATGTTGGCGCAATGACGATGTTTTTGTATGCCTTCCGCGAGCGTGAAGACCTGATGGATGTGTATGAAGCAGTCTCTGGCGCACGTTTACACGCAACCTATTATCGCCCCGGTGGTGTTTATCGTGATATTCCGGACAAGATGCCGCTGCATGAAAAATCAAAGTGGTATAGCGATGCTGATATTAAACGCCTGAATAAAAATCGTGGCGGTTCGGTTCTCGATTTTATTGAAGATTTTACCCAGCGTTTCCCCAAATATGTGGATGAGTATGAAACACTGCTTACCGATAACCGCATCTGGAAACAGCGTCTGGTTGATATTGGTATCGTCTCGCCAGAGCGCGCCTTGCAACTTGGTCTAACGGGGGCAATGTTGCGTGGCTCGGGTGTTGAGTGGGATATACGCAAAAAGCAGCCCTATGCCATGTATGATCAGCTTGAATTTGATATTCCTGTGGGTACAAATGGCGATAGCTACGACCGTTATCTGGTGCGTATTGAAGAAATGCGTCAGTCCAATCGCATTATCAAGCAGTGTGTTGACTGGTTGCGCGAAAACCCGGGGCCGGTCATGCATGAAGATCACAAAATTACACCGCCCAGGCGTGAAGAAATGAAAGGCGGCATGGAATCACTCATCCATCACTTCAAGCTGGCAACCGAAGGCTATTGTCTGCCGGAAGGTGAGGCTTATGTTGCAATTGAACACCCCAAAGGTGAGTTTGGTTGTTATATTGTTTCTGATGGCGCAAACAAGCCCTATCGCCTAAAAGTCAGAGCGCCAGGTTTTGCCCATATGTCGGCAATGGATGAATTAACCAAAGGTCACATGCTGGCTGATGTGGTAACGATTATTGGAACAATGGATATTGTATTTGGGGAGGTGGATAGATAATGGTTGCCTCGAATAACATTCTTACAGCACATGAACGTGAAGAGATAGACAGCTGGCTCAAGCGCTATCCTGAAGATCAGTCTCAATCGGCATTACTGGCAGCCTTGCGCGCAGTCATGCACGAAGATCATTATCTCTCAACCGAGAAAATGGACGCGGTGGCTGATTATCTGAATCTGCCCAAAATTGCAGTTTACGAAGTTGCCAGTTTTTATTCGATGTTTGAACTGGATAAAAAAGCAGCGGCTGAAAATACA
This sequence comes from Thiotrichaceae bacterium, assembly GCA_027008885.1. Classification (GTDB taxonomy): domain Bacteria; phylum Pseudomonadota; class Gammaproteobacteria; order Thiotrichales; family Thiotrichaceae; genus Cocleimonas. The sequence continues at coordinate 9,941 of JALVDQ010000200.1, forward strand.
ATTTCAGTCTGTACCAATATTTCCTGCATGTTGAATGGCGCGGATGAAATTGTAGAACATATTGAAGAAAAGCTGGGTATAAAAATGGGTGAATCGACCCCGGATGGCAAATTTTTCTTCAAGGTTGAAGAAGAGTGTCTGGCAGCCTGTTGTGGCGCACCCATGATGCAGCTTAATCATGTTTACCATGAAAACCTGACCCCTGAAAAAGTGGATGAATTGCTGGATTCAGTGGCATCAAAAACAGACAAGGAGACAGGCTAATGGTTGATCAGGTTTGTTTCACTACCAAACAATACGGCGAGGAATCCTACACGCTGGAAAACTACCTGAAAACAGGTGGCTATCAGGCATGGGAAAAAATACTCAAAGAAGGCACCGATATTGACGATATTATTAATGAAGTCAAAGAGTCCGGCTTAAGAGGGCGCGGTGGTGCAGGTTTCCCGACAGGGCTGAAGTGGAGTTTTATGCCGCGCAATATGCCCGGACAAAAATACATTGTGTGTAACTCGGATGAATCAGAGCCTGGCACCTGTAAAGACCGTGATATTCTGCGTTTTAATCCTCATGCACTGGTCGAAGGCATGGCAATTGCCGGTTACTGTATAGGCGCAACCGTGGGTTATAACTATATGCGCGGCGAATTTATGGATGAACCCTTTATTCGTTTTGAGCAGGCAGTCAAGGAAGCCTACGAAGCAGGTTATCTGGGCAAGAATATCAAAGGCAGTGGTGTTGATTTTGATCTGTATGGCTCACTTGGCGCAGGTGCTTATATCTGTGGAGAAGAGACTGCCCTGCTGGAATCACTGGAAGGCAAAAAAGGTCAGCCACGCTTTAAACCGCCATTTCCTGCAAGTTTTGGTCTATATGGTCGTCCGACCACTATTAATAATACAGAAAGCCTTTCATCAATCCCTGCGATACTGCGCGGTGGCGGTGAGTGGTTTAAAAATATGGGTGTTGAAGGCTCGGGTGGTGAAAAGCTGTTTTCAGTATCGGGTCATTTAAACAACCCTGGCAACTTTGAAGTGCCCATGGGGATTCCATTCAAGGAATTACTTGAAATGGCTGGCGGTGTTCGCAACGGCAACAAATTAAAAGCGGTTATTCCGGGCGGTTCATCAGTACCCGTGCTTAAAGGCGAAGTCATGATGGAACTGACTATGGATTACGATACCATTGCCAAAGCAGGTTCTTATCTGGGTTCAGGCGCGGTCATTGTAATGGATGAAACTACCGATATGGTCAAGGTGTTGCAACGCATTTCACGCTTCTATTTTTCAGAGTCCTGTGGTCAATGTACCCCCTGTCGTGAAGGTACAGGCTGGTTGTATCGCATGTTGACGCGCATTGTGGAAGGCAAAGGCACTATGGCTGATATTGATCAGCTGGAAACGGTGGCACACAAGAT
>JALVDQ010000201.1 GCA_027008885.1 Thiotrichaceae bacterium
GGTTTAACCTGAATCGTTATTTCAATTAATGGTTCAGGGAATCTCTCAGGTAACAGGACAGAGGGGCGGCAGAATTTTTTCTGCCGCCCTTTTTTTATGCCTATGATTTACCGAGCAACAGACGGAGCAATAATTAATGTCCGAACAAGCAACACAAACTGAAAACAAACCACAACATACCCCGTTATACGACAAGCACCTTGAATCGAATGGCAAAATGGTTGATTTTGCCGGCTGGCAAATGCCTATTAATTATGGCTCCCAGGTCAAGGAACATAAACAGGTGCGCGAAGATGCGGGCATGTTTGATGTCTCCCACATGGTGGTACTTGATTTTAAAGGCGCGGATGTTAAAGCCTTTTTACAATATCTGCTGGCAAATGATGTTGGCAAATTAGAACAGCCAGGCAAAGCACTTTATAGCGCTATGCTTAACCATGATGGTGGCGTGATTGATGACCTGATTGTCTACTATCTGGGGGATCAATATTACCGCATGGTGGTAAATGCAGCCACACGCGAAAAAGATATTCAGTGGATTATTCAGCAGGTCGAAGGCTTTGATCTGGATATTAGTGAACGTGATGATCTGGCGATGATTGCGGTGCAGGGTCCAAATGCGCGTGAAAAAGTCCTGTCCTTATTGGCAGGTGAAGCAGCCGAAAAAGTCGCTGAAATAAAGCCTTTCTATGCTGTACCGCTGGGTGAAACTTTCTTTGCACGCACCGGCTATACTGGTGAAGATGGCTTTGAGATTATGCTGCCGAATGAAATGGCAGCAGGCCTTTGGGATCAATTATTGCAAAAGGGAGTCAAGCCTGTTGGACTGGGTGCGCGTGATACCTTGCGTCTGGAAGCCGGCATGAACCTTTATGGTACTGATATGGATGAGTCGATTTCACCACTTCAGGCAGGTATGGGCTGGACAATCGCCTGGGAGCCGGAAGAGCGTGAATTTATTGGTCGTCCCGCTATAACAAAAGAAAAAGCAGAAGGCTCCGAGCTTAAACTGGTGGGGCTGGTACTGGAAGACAAGGGCGTTTTGCGCGGGCATCAAAAAGTCATTACCGAAGAGGGTAATGGTGAAATCACCAGTGGATCATTCTCCCCAACTCTGGGAAAATCTATTGCGCTGGCACGCATTCCTGCGGCTGCAAAAGAGACTTGTCATGTCGAAATACGTGGCAAAAAACTAAAAGCAAGCATTGTAAAACCCCCGTTTGTCAGAAATGGCAAAGCATTGATTTAGACGTTTTTAGACGTTGCAACACACTGGAGAAAACAAAATGAGCAATGAAAACCCTGCTGATCTTAAATACACAAAAACACATGAATGGCTAAGAGATAATGGTGATGGCACCGTCACCGTTGGAATCACCGACCATGCACAGGAGCTACTGGGCGATGTGGTCTATGTCGAGCTACCTGAACTGGAAACTGAATTAGCCGCAGAAGAAAACTGTGGTGTGATTGAATCGGTTAAGGCAGCATCAGATTTATATGCGCCTTTGGATGGTGAAGTAACCGAAGTGAACGAAGCACTGGATGGCGAACCTGAGCTGATAAACAGTGCGCCCTTTGGTGAAGGCTGGATATTTAGCATGAAACCGTCTAATCCTGCCGATATGGATGAGCTACTTGACGCCGATGCTTATGAAGCGGTTTGTCAGGAAGATTAGTCTGAATTAGCAAAATCAGGGACGGCGTAATAAGGCGTAATAATAAACCTGGCAATTGTTGCGCTGTTCCTTAATAAATACCCATCCCCCCTGTTTTTTATATATTTTTGATATTGGTTTAAACCTGTGTCTTGTAGCTCAGGTTAGCCCAGGCGTAAGCCGACAGGAGTGTGGCACTATGCTGGATTATACTTACTACACTCACTATACTAATCTAATCTGCGCAATAAAAATGATAAATAATCAACAGGTTTAACCCGCTACCCTATTTTTACCTGAAAATCACCTATGAAAAAAACACCGCTAGATAGCCTAATGCAAAAAACTGATTTTATCTCACGTCATATTGGCACCATTGATGATACTCAGGCAATGCTTGAAACCATTGGTGTCGCAAGCCTTGACGAGTTGATGGATGAAACCGTTCCTGAAAGTATTCGCATACGCGATCCCCTAAAACTTGATCACAGTTGCAGCGAATCTGAGGCATTGGATTATCTAAGGGAGCTTGCGAAACGCAACAAGATGAATAAATCGTATATTGGCATGGGTTATTACGACACCATTGTACCGCCCGTGATTCAGCGTAATGTGCTTGAAAACCCCGGCTGGTATACCGCCTACACACCCTATCAGCCAGAAATATCACAGGGTCGTCTGGAAGCCTTGCTTAATTTTCAGCAAATGGTGATGGATTTAACAGGCATGGATTTAGCCAATGCCTCCTTGCTGGATGAAGCCACCGCAGCAGCCGAGGCAATGGCATTATGCAAACGCTCAAACCGCTTAAAAACAGACAAGTTTTTTGTGGATGAAGAAGTCTTTCCGCAAACTCTGGAAGTGTTAAAAACACGCGCCCAGTATTTTGGTTTTGAGCTGATTATTGGTGATCCCCAGACTGAGCTGGAGCAGCATGAAGTGTTTGGTGTGTTGCTGCAATACCCAGACTTGTCGGGCAATATTCGGGACATCGAAGCCGTTATTCAACAGGCGCACAAGCAAAAAGCACTGACCTGCATAGCGGCTGACCTGATGGCACTGGTATTACTAAAAGCGCCGGGTGAAATGGATGCCGATATTGTGTTTGGCAGCTCGCAACGCTTTGGTGTACCAATGGGTAATGGCGGGCCTCATGCGGCATTTTTTGCAGTAAAAGACAAATTCAAGCGTTCTCTTCCGGGGCGTGTAATTGGTGTTTCGGTGGATAGCCGTGGCAAGCCTGCACTGCGTATGGCAATGCAAACCCGTGAGCAACATATTCGCCGCGAAAAAGCGACCTCCAATATTTGTACCGCGCAGGCACTACTGGCAAATATGGCGGGCTTTTATGCTGTCTATCACGGTGCGAAAAGGCTAAAGCAGATTGCTTCACGCATAAACCGCCTTGCCAGCATTCTGGCTGCCGCGGTGCGTCAAAGTGATCTTTCCAGAGCAGAATTTATCGTTAATACCTCCTGGTTTGATACCCTGACCATTCATGTCGGCGATCATCAACAG
>JALVDQ010000202.1 GCA_027008885.1 Thiotrichaceae bacterium
AATAGTAGTTAATGTAAAGTATCTACTATTTACAGTATTTATCTGGAAAAGTAAATTGGAATATGATCGTATCTTGTTGATTTGTAGTATGTGGTCAGATGCTCTGAATTGCTGTCCTTTTCTATATTTACTCATGCTAATGATGCTAAAAGACATCATTCCGCTTTGTCAAACTAAAGTTTTTCCGTCTGAAGACGGAGGTTTTAACCATCGAGGAGACAATAAAATTGCTGAACTCAGTTTAAGCAATAATCATGCCGAACACTATTGGTTTCTTTGCGAACACTGATGACTGATCAACATCTTTCACCCATTACCAAAGCTTTTTGCAAGAACTTGGGACTCATGCTGTAGTAGTCTCATTGACTCAGGTATCAAATAGTTTGTTGAATTAAACTTTCAAGTAAAATAATTTTTATTTTTAATAGTTCTTTATCCCCGTTGGTTTCGACATTTAGTCTTACAACTGGCTCAGTATTTGATCCACGTAAGTTGAATCTCCAAGCTTTAAATTCCATGCTTAACCCATCAGTAGTGTCTATTTTTTTATGGTTTAGAGTAGCCATAAAATACTTTTTAATTTTATTAACACAGTGATCAATATTTTTTACCTTATAGTTTAGTTCTCCACTACAGGGATATTTTTTTATATTATCCTTCATTAAGGACGATAAGGTTTTATTTTTTTTGCAAAGAAGCTCAGTAATAAGCAACCATGGAATCATGCCACTATCACAATAAGCAAAATCCCTAAAATAATGATGGGCACTCATCTCCCCACCATAGACTGCATTTTCTTCGCGCATTCGCTCTTTTATGAAAGCATGTCCTGTTTTGCATAAAACAGGCGTTCCACCATTTGAATTTACCACATCAATGGTATTCCATGTCAATCTAGGATCATGGATAATTTTTTCATTCGGGCTTTGAGCAAGAAAAGCTTCAGCCAATAAACCGACAATATAATAACCTTCAATAAAGTTACCTTTTTCATCAAATAAAAAACAACGATCAAAATCACCATCCCATGCAATACCCATATCTGCTTGATGTTTAATAACTGCGTTACTGGTGTCAGAGCGATTTTCTGGCAACAAGGGGTTGGGGATTCCGTTAGGAAAATTGCCGTCAGGACGGTGATGAATTTTAATAAATTCGATTGGCACATTTTGTCGATTAAATTCGGCTTCGATAGCATCTATTACAGGACCTGCACTGCCATTTCCTGCATTGACGACAAGTTTTATTGGTTTTATTGTGTCAAGGTCGATATAGCTTAGCAGGTGTTCAATGTAGGCGTTAATGCAGGAATGTTGTGTCAGCGTACCTTTATGTCTGACAGGAGAAAAATCATTTTTTTCAGCTAATTTTTGTATATCTTTTAAGCCGGTATCGCCACTAATAGGTTTAGAATCTTCCCGAATTAGCTTCATCCCATTAAAATTCATAGGATTATGGCTTGCCGTAATTTCTATGCCACCATCAACCTTAAGAAATGAAGTGGCAAAATAAATTTCTTCTGTACCTGTCATGCCAAGATCAAAAACATCCACACCAGCATCAAGCAAACCTTCTGACAGTGCCTGTTTTAGTGATCCTGATGTGAGACGTATATCACCACCCACAACAACCTGTTTGGGCTTTAAGTATTCTCCGTACGCACGTCCAATACGGTAAGCAATATCTTCATTTAATTCATCACCAAGTTGCCCACGGATATCGTAAGCCTTGAAACAGGTTAATTGATCCATTTTATTCCTTGCTATCTGAGCGACCGTATTGATCTTCAAAACGTACAATATCATCTTCACCTAGATAACTACCGGTTTGTACTTCAATCATTTCCATTGGTAATTTACCAGGATTTGCTATACGGTGTTTTGAACCTTGTGGAATGAAGGCGGATTCATTCTCACCACATAAAAAAGTTTTTTCACCACAAGTAATTTCAGCCAAACCGCTAACGATAATCCAATGTTCTGCTCGATGATAATGCATCTGCATCGAAGTGCTTTCACCAGGTTTCACGGTGATTCTTTTGACTTGGAAACGTTCTCCAACATCTACCCCATCATATTTTCCCCAAGGACGATAGACTTCACGATGTAAATTTGCTTCGCTTCGATCATCTGCTCTTAATTGTTCAACAATGGATTTAACATCCTGTACTTTATTTTTATCTGCAACCAGAACTGCATCTTTAGTTTCAATGACAATAAGATTATCTACGCCAACGAGCGTAACCAGTTTATTCTCTGCTTGCACAAGGCAGTTATTACTCTCATGTGTTAATACATCGCCACGTAACACGTTTCCGTTATTACATTTTTCCTCAATTTCCCATAAAGCATCCCACGAGCCGACATCGCTCCACTGTGCATCTAAAGAAACCACTACCGCATTCTTGGTTTTTTCCATAACCGCGTAATCAATTGAATCGCTTGGGCAGCTTAAAAATGATTTTTTATCAAGGCGGATAAAATCAAGATCACGCTGTGATTTATCCAGCGCTTTTTTACATGATGTGACTATCTCGGGATTAAAAGAATTTAATTCTTGCAAAAAGTTAGATGCTTTAAACAAAAACATGCCGCTATTCCAATAATAGTCACCAGAATCTAAATAGGTTTTTGCTGTAGCCAAGTTGGGTTTTTCAACAAACTGATCAACCTTATGAAAAGAGCCAGTTGATGTGGTATTTAAAGCCCCCCCTTTTTTCACATAACCATAGCCAGTTTCTGGTTTTGTGGGGACAATACCAAAAGTAACCAAGTGATTTTGCATTGCCGCTTCTGCAGCCACTTTAATTGCCGCATGAAATGTTTTGGTATCCCTAATCACATGGTCTGCAGGTAAAACCAATAATAAAACATCATCTTCATGGTTTTTAAGGGCCTGTAATGCACCAATAGCAACCGCAGGTGCAGTATTTTTACCAACGGGTTCTAAAATAATATCGCCTAAATCACGATTCATTTCCGTTAATTGTTCTGCCGTAGTAAAGCGATGTTCTTCATTACAAATAACAATGGATGACTCCAATCCATCAATTCCATCTAAGCGAGAAAGCGTAGCTTGCAATAAGGTTTGATCACCCGTTAAATTCAAGAATTGTTTCGGATGATTTTTGCGTGAAACTGGCCAAAGGCGTGTACCTGATCCACCTAGTAAAA
>JALVDQ010000203.1 GCA_027008885.1 Thiotrichaceae bacterium
TTATTACATTACCTTTTACATGAAAAAAAAACCACCTAAACCAGACTTTTCTGCTTTTAGTTTTTCCAGTGTTCTTTACTCTGCCATCAGGGAGGCTGGCTACAAAACACCTAGCGAGGTTCAACAACAAGCCATTCCGGTTATTTTGGAGGGCAAGGATGTATTGGCGCGTGCTGAAACGGGTTCAGGAAAGACGGCTGCCTTTGTGCTGCCCTTGCTGGAACAATTGCTGCGAAAACGCAATGCCGAAAAAAAGCCATTTAATAAAAAAAGCCATGCCGCTAACCGTACTAAAAACAATGTAGCAATTATTGTACTGGTTCCGACACGTGAACTGACAATTCAGATTCGGGAAGAATTTGAGCGTTTTTCTGCTGCCATTGAACCCCGCGTAAAATGTCTGAGTGTATATGGTGGTGTAAAAATCAATCCGCAGATGATTGCCTTAAAAGGTGGGGCTGATGTCCTGATTTCAACACCAGGGCGTTTGCTTGACCTTGAAAAAAATAATGCACTGCGTTTGCACCAGGTAAAAGTTCTGGTGATTGATGAAGTTGACCGCCTGATGAAAGGCGATTTTCAGGAAGAAATAGATGCCATCCTGAAAAAAATGCCCAAAACACGGCAAAACCTGATGTTCACGGCAACTTTTCCCGAGAGTATTCGCAAGCTGGTGCGCCAGGTCATGCAGCAACCCGTGATTATCAATGTGGATGATTATTATGATGACATCGACATTAAACAGCGTGTAATCACAGTCAACCATAATAAGAAAAATGATTTGCTGGCACACCTGCTGAAACAAAACGACTGGCAGCAGGTTCTGATTTTTTGTAGTGCCAAGCGCAGCTGTGACAATCTGGTGAAAAAGCTGGAAAAACGTGGCATCGAAGCACGCGCCATGCACGGAAATCTGCAACAGAATGCACGCGCACGCGCCTTGAAGGAATTTAAGCAAGGTAAAATACGCATTTTAATCGCCACAGATGTCGCTGCCCGGGGCATTGACATTGAACAGCTACCCTGTGTAATTAACTATGAGCTGCCACGTTCACCCAATGATTACAAGCATCGTATTGGTCGAACAGGGCGCGCCGGGGAACAGGGTCTGGCAATTTCACTCATTGCACATCAGGATTATTCGCATTTTGGGGTAATCGAAAAGCGCAATGGCATTCGTCTTCAACGTGAACAAATCCCGGGTTTTGAAGCAGACAAGGAAGCTCCACCCTTACCCAAAAGAACAAAACCCAAAAAGAAAAAAGCAAAACAAAAGAAATCAAAAAAGGCAAAACGGCATCTTCAGAAAACAGCTACCACTGCAAGCTTTCAGCCATCTGCAAAAAAATCAAAAACTGCCAACAAAACACAGGGGTCTACTCCGGCAAAATCTGAAAAAATCCATCCAGAAAAAGAGAAAAGCGTAAAAAACAAGCCTGCTGGCAGCTCTTTTTACAAACGCAAATTGCCCGGGGCAGACTAATGCAACAACATCTCTATAAACACATCAAGGTTGGGCGCATCAATATTTTACGGGTAGCCAAACGCCTGCCCTTCGGCTCCTATCTGGTAGCAGCCTCAGAAAAGCAGGAAATACTTCTGCCAAAACGCTATGAACCAGAAAATTGCAAGGTTGATGATCTCCTAAAAGTCTTCGTCTATTACGATTCTGAAGACCGCATTATTGCCACAACCGAAACGCCACTGGCACAGGTTGATGAATGCGCTTACCTGAAAGTGGTGGATGTTAATAAAGTCGGTGCCTTTATGGATATGGGCTTGACAAAAGACCTGTTTGTTCCCTTTGCAGAGCAGCAAAGCCGTATGCGGACTGGTCAGTCGTATGTGGTACATCTCTATCTTGACGAACACAGCGGCAGGATTATGGCATCCTCAAAACTCGACAAATTTCTGCTGGAAACCACGCATTACCACAAAGCCGGTCAGCAAGTCGATTTAATAATTTTTGCAAAAACAAAATTAGGCTACAAGGCAGCGATTGGCAGCACCTATCAGGGTCTGCTGTATGATAATGAAATCTACCAGCCAGTAAAAATTGGAGACAAGCTTAAAGGCTATATTAAACACATCCGGAATGACAAAAAAATAGACCTGAGCCTGCAACAGCCCCCGGAACGCACGCGCGCTGAACTCGCCAACCGGATTCTGAACTACCTTAAAGAACACAACGGCAGCATTCACCTCACAGATAAAAGCTCGCCAGAAGAAATTTACAAACAGTTTGGAGTCAGCAAGAAAGCATATAAAAAAGCACTTGGCGCACTCTATAAACGACGCCATATTGTTATTCAAAAAGACCAGATTAAACTGGTTTCGTAAGCTGCAACCAAAATTCAAAGACAAGAATGTTCAGAATATCTCTGTCTCTGTGTTCCTTTGCGTAACGATAGATTTGAACTCCGAAACTTGAATATTTAAAATATTAAATCCGAGACAAAACGTTTATTGGCAATCCACTTTTTAGCTGTTGATTTAGTCTCTGCTGACGAATCCAGACGAATGCTCGACATGGTTCCATCTTCATTTTCCCAGTTTTCATGCCAGGGACTAATCGCACTAAACTTGATAAACGGATTATTTAGAATTGTTTTAAAGGCATCATCCAGCCACGCACTTTTACTGCCTTCAGTGTGATGATCAGTAACACCAAACTCCAATAAAGCGACTGGTTTAGTGGTTTTTAATTCCTTAAATGAAGGATAATGCTCTTTCAACTGGGTGGAAAACTCTAATCCTTGCCACTCTTCAGATAAAGTCTGCGCACCGTATAAACTAAAGCCAATCCAGTCAATATAGGCATCGCCAGGGTAATAATATTTGGGCTGATTCCAGCCTTCATTCGGGAAAGATGCATAGTTAAAATGATAAAACCAGGTTATATGCCTGACATCCTCAGCTCTAAACAAATCAATAATATGTCGGTAAGCATCTCGATAGCGCTCAGGTCCATCCGCATAAGCGGGATCGCCATAAGCAGTTGTCTGACTTCCCCCTGTAAAAGCGCCACTCCAGGGGAACCAGTCACCGTTAGCTTCTACGGCAAAATCAAGTAACAAGGGAATATTGTCCTGCTTCGCCGCTCTTGCCCAGGATTTTATTAATGAATCAAAGTCCCCATTAATAATATTCTGCATGGAAAAGTGCTCTTCTGC
>JALVDQ010000204.1 GCA_027008885.1 Thiotrichaceae bacterium
AAGATATAAGATTAAGTGGTCTGGAAACAGAAGGAAATTTTAGTGATTTGAGGTTGACAAGTGACTTCATAGAAGGCTCGTTTTTACCCACAGCGCCACAAGAATAAGGGTTGTTCTACTGTGGATAAAAACGAGAATGATCCTCAGAGCAAGATATAAGATTAAGTGGTCTGGAAACAGAAGGAAATTTTAGTGATTTGAGGTTGACAAGTGACTTCATAGAAGGTTAGGTTAGATACGCATAAAACAAAAGTTTAAAATCATTACAATATTCGCGCGTATCGTAATCCAACTATCGTAACCAACATAGTGCCACAACATCGCCGGATTACGCTGCGTATGCGTTCCCAGGAAAACAGCACCGTAGCCCGTATGCAGCCCTGCGGAATACGGGAAAAATATATAAAAAACAGGGGGGATGGGTATGTCAGAGGACAGAAGACTGAAGCCAGTTGAGTAGGCGAAATGCAGGGTTGCACTTAAACAATGCGCCCAAATCCCCAGGAGAATGACAGCCTTAGTTTGTCTGTTCCACCCATGCGCACTCCGTGAAACATGGTTTCTGCCATTTTGGTGGAGCCACGAATGCGCGCCACATCAATCATCAGTTCGGCATCTGCAATCAGGCGTTCGACATCTTCTCCGGGGTAGCCTGCCCAGTATTTCAGATCGTGCAGAAAGCAGGCGGGGTAAATATCCTTGCCGCCTGTCCTGTCTGGCCACAGGGTGCAGCCGTCGCTTTTAAAGGTTGACGCGGGCGGGTCTTTTTCGATTTTTTCCCAGAGTTCCGGGAGATTATAAAATTCACAGATTTCGCGTATTTTTGCGAGTGGCACTTCTTCATTTATGGCGGGTAGTTTCATTTTGAATCCTGAGTCCTAAATGAGTAACTTGACGATTCCAGCAGTGAAATGGCTGGCTACCTGTTCTATAAAACGCGGGAAATCAATCACTGCGTCATGGTTTGCCTTGTCCGAGATAACCCGTATTACGATAAAAGGCAAGTCGTATTCGTATGCGACCTGGGCGACGGCGGCGCCTTCCATTTCCACTGCCAGCAACTCCGGGAGTGCCTGAAGCAGTTCCGCCTGTTTTTGTAGCGAGCTGATAAACTGGTCGCCACTGGCGATTAGACCGCTATACACCTTTGGCGTTGATATGCCTAATGCGCCCAGTTCACTCGCGTCAACGTCATTTTTCAAGTGTTTTGCAAGATAGCTATTGGCGGCATTTTGCGCTTTTTGTTGCAATTTTGTATCGGAGGGAATTTCGGTGAGTGATAGCAGCGGTATTTCAAAGCGCTTGATACCCAAAACTCCCGCGCAGTCCATGTCATGCTGTACAAAAGTGCTGCCAATAACAATATCACCAACATTGAGATGTGTCTGGGTAGCTCCTGCGACTCCGGTAAAGACAAGCTGTTTGATGGCATAGCGTTCAATCAGCATGGTGCTGGTCATGGCAGCAGCGACCTTGCCCCAGCCGGAGAACACTACCACCACTTTTTTTTGATTGAGTGTTCCCAGATAGACCTGTTTGTGCCCCACGGATTCTTCCCGGACATTTTCCAGCAGGGCAACAATGTGCCTGAGCTCTTCGTGCATGGCTGCCATAATGCCGATCATATTTTTTCCTTATTTAGGAACTGTTTGCTAATAACTAACCCTGTATTTGCTGACTTTCCAGATATTCATCATAGGTGCCATTGTATTGAATAATGCCTTTGGGGGTCATTTCAATAATACGGGTTGCCAGCGAGCTAACAAATTCGCGGTCATGGCTGACAAAGATCAGGGTGCCAGGGTAGTTTTCAAGCGCCAGGTTGAGTGATTCGATGGATTCCATATCGAGGTGGTTGGTGGGCTCGTCCATAAGCATGACATTGGGTTTTTGCAGCATCAGCTTGCCAAACAGCATTCTGCCCTGCTCTCCACCTGAAATAACCTTGACCGATTTTTCACTGTCCTTTTTTGAAAACAGCAGGCGACCAAGCACCGAGCGAATTGCCTGCTCGTCATCGTCTTCGCCACGCCACAGGTTCATCCAGTCATAAAGCGACTGACCACCTTCAAAGTCCTCGGCATGATCCTGGGCAAAATAACCCAGTTTGGCATTTTCTGACCATTTCACAAAGCCGCTATCTGGTGGCAAATCTTTTGCCAGGCAGCGTAATAGTGTGGTTTTACCAATCCCGTTAGGACCGATAATAGCGATGCGTTCGCCTACTTCGACCATTAAATCAATATCCTGAAAGATTGGCTGCTCATAGCTTTTGCTCAAGCCCTTGACTTCAACCGCGTTGCGATAAAGTTTTTTCTCCTGTTCAAAGACGATATAGGGATTTACCCGGCTGGAGGGTTTTACCTCTGCCATATTTTCCTTGAGTTTTTCCATCTGCTTCTGGCGTGATGTTGCCTGACGTGCTTTTGAGGCATTCGCCGAGAAACGACTTACAAACTGCTGCAATTCGGCAATCTGTGCTTTTTTCTTGGCGTTATCAGATAACAGACGTTCACGCGCCTGGGTTGCCGCGAGCATGTACTCGTCATAATTACCGGGGAATAAACGCAATTCGCCATAGTCCAGATCAGCCATGTGGGTGCACACACTGTTCAGGAAGTGACGGTCATGGGAGATAATCACCATGGTGCTTTTGCGGGCATTGAGGAGGTTCTCCAGCCAGCGAATGGTGTTGATATCGAGGTTGTTGGTTGGCTCGTCGAGTAACAATAAATCAGGGTCGGCAAACAATGCCTGCGCCAGAAGAACACGCAGTTTCCAGCCTGGTGCAACGGCACTCATTGGTCCAAAATGCTGTTCTTCGGGAATTTCCAGACCGAGCAGTAATTCGCCAGCACGCGATTCAGCGGTATAGCCATCCATTTCGCCAAACTCGATTTCAAGATCGGCAACCTTGATGCCCTCCTCTTCTGTCATTTCCGGCAATGCGTAAATGCGATCCCGCTCCTGCTTGACCTCCCACAGCTCTTTGTCTCCCATAATCACGGTGTCGATAACACTGTAATCTTCAAAGGCAAACTGATCCTGCCCCAGCACTGCAAACTTGGTATCCGGATCCAGCGACACACTGCCCGAAGTTGGCGTCAGTTCACCGCTTAGAATTTTCATAAAGGTAGATTTGCCGCAACCATTCGCGCCGATGAGACCATAACGGTTGCCGTTACCAAACTTGACAGAGACATTTTCGAACAGTGGCTTTTCGCCAAACTGCATGGTGATATTAGATGCTGTAATCAAAATTTTTTACCTGATTGTTTTAAGCGCGTAAAATCAGCGCACTAGAGAGAGACACTGCATTATAGATTTATCGCGCGTCTAATCAAGGGTATCAGCCCAAAAGTCTCTGGAATAATTATTATTCAAGTTTCGGGTTCAAATCTATCGTTACGCAGAGGAGCACAGAGATATTCGCAAAGATATTCGCAGAGATTCTGGATCAGCCATCATTATTTACTATATTATGGATATGCACTGCCTTGACTGCTGCTTCGGCATCCTTGCTATAACGATACGCCTTGTTTTTTTGTTTAAGCAGCAGCTCGTTATACATATTTGCCATTGCTTTTAATTTCGTCTGTTTTAGCTGTTTTTTGGTCGCCATGCCAAAAAATAATAACGCAATTGCCAGTCCAATCAGAATGCCACTCAGCACAAAGAGAAATACATGTAGCATAGGTTTGATCTCCTTATCTTGCCCTTCTTTTTGTGTGTAGCTCAACAAGCTCATACAGGCAAACAATAATTATTTATGTTGGTCTATAAACAATTATAATGATAATCTACCCAAAAAAACATCAAACTGGCTCAAGCCCGCATCACACAAGACATTGCAATTACTCATAAAGCTATATTGAATGTCCTCCTGTGGCACGGTATGGTTGCCGTCATGGATAATATTCAAGCAAGCACTTTAGAACAAACAGAGGTTCAGAGCTACCCCGATACCATTGCCGCTGTTGATTTAGGCTCCAACAGTTTTCACATGATAGTCGCTCGTGTGGACGCACACGGCAACTTTTCGACGGTTGACCAAATCAAGGAAATGGTACGCTTACGCGGTGGTCTGGACAGCCAAAACAATATGGACGAAGCCGTTGCGCAACGTGCTCTGGATTGTCTGCAACGCTTTGGTGATCGCGTACGGCATCTGCCCAAAGGATGCGTGCGTGCCGCCGGAACCAATACGCTGCGCACCATGAAATCCTCAACTGAATTTCTCCGCAAAGGTTCTCAGGCACTGGGTCACAAGATAGAAATCATTCCCGGACATGAAGAAGCCCGACTGGTTTATCTGGGCGTTTCGCATACGCTTTCGGATGACAAGGGCAAGCAGCTTGTGATTGATATTGGAGGTGGCAGTACCGAATTTATTATCGGCAAAAAGTTTGAACCGAAAAAACTCGAAAGCCTCAATATTGGATCTGTAAGTGTCACCCAGCGGTTCTTTGCGGATGGCAGTCTCAGCGAGCAAAACTGGCAGGCTGCGGATACCGCCTTGCGCCTGATTATTATGCCGATTGAGCGTGCCTTCTCGGCAAAAAACTGGAAACGCGCGATTGGCTCATCCGGAACCATAAAGGCGGCGCGCGCCATTATCCAGGCATTGGAGCTGGAACAGTTTGGCATCACACTAGAGGCACTTTACGCCATTCGTGAACGCATGATTGCGATGCAGCACATCGATAATCTCAAACTCGAAGGCTTGAAGGATGACCGTGCGCCGGTGTTTGCCGGTGGTCTGGCGGTTTTGATTGCTGTTTTTGAGGCACTGGAAATTGAGCGCATGACCGTTTCTGACGGCGCACTGCGTGAAGGTCTGTTGTATGACATGCTCGGGCGTATTCAGCATGAAGATGTGCGCGACCGCAGCGTGCGCGACCTGGTGAAACGCTTTAATATTGATAAAAAACACGCCAGTTGTGTGAAGAAAACCGCACTGCACTGTTTTGAACAGCTTAGAAAGGACTGGGGCATCCCCAAAAAACGCCAACTTTCGCTGGGCTGGGCTGCTGACTTGCATGAGCTGGGCATGAGTATCACCCATGACAAGCACCATCTGAGAGGCGCATACATTCTTGAATATGCAGATATTCCGGGGTTTGCACGACGTCGCCAGCACTGGTTATCACTGCTGGTTATGGGGCATCGAAAAAAACTCGAGGCAAGTATTTTTCAGACAGTACCTGAAGAAGAGCAACAGATGTTGCGCTATATGGTGATTATCTTGCGCCTTGCTGTTTTGCTGCACCGCTCCCGAACCAATCAGGAAATATTACCCAGCGTAGAAGGAAGTACCGACAGCCTTTTTATCAAGTGTCATCGTGATATAAAAAACCACGCACTCCTCGAAGCAAATCTGTTACAGGAAAAAGCATGGCTGGCAAAACTTGGCTTTAAGCTTTATTTTTAGTTCGATACCGGTTTTACTGAAAATATGTAAAAAAAGGGGGGGATGGGTATGGCAGAGGGCAGAAGACAGAATCAAATAACATCAGAAAATAAAAACATTATTGAATCTTTATTGCTTGCATCAATAGCTTCTTATTTAAGTACCTATACCATATTGGATAATAGTTTGCGTCATATTGCTGAAAATAAAAAACCCGAACACCTATGCCTGCCAGCATTATCACGATATAAATACCGACACTGGCAACAATGTGTAGCCCGATGTGGGTGATTGAGTATTCGGTCATATTGGGGTGAGCAAAAGCAGCACTACTTAAGCCAGTGCTCAGTAAAAAGGTAAAAAATAAGCGTATGATTGGATTTTTCATATTGTCTCCCAGTGATGTTGAAAACGAATTATAACGGCTAAACAGTTAAAAACTTTTTGACTAAATCGTCGTTGAGTTCGGATATTTCACCCGTTGCAACATTCTTCCCCCACTCCATAAGGCAAAAATAATCGCCTACACGCCGCGCAAAGGCAGTTTTTGCTCAACCAGCAAGACAGTAATTCCCATCTCGGTACCCAGTTTTATTATAATATCGCCAATTTGCTGAACAATATTAGGTTGTATGCCTTCCGTAGGTTCATCCAGAATGAGCATTTTAGGGTCAAACAGTGTTATGCAGAGGAACACGGAGGTATCGCAGAGATTGTATTGTATTATTAAAGAAGAAAAGGTGCCGGGTTACTCAGTGCGCAGATTGGATTAGTCAATCCCGGTTCTCGCTAGTTAACCATCATCCTCCAGCTCATCATCGGCTGTATCATCAGCTAGACTTAGAAACAGGTCTTCCAGTTTTCGGAAAATAATATAGCGACGCAATTTGTATTCAAGTTCCAGTAGTGGTGTGCTACTGTCGCTTTCAATAATATAATCCAGATCTTCACCTGTTGCGAAGTAAGTGTCGGTCAGTGCCATGGCTGGAGATGCTCCAAGCCAGATAGATATAATCAGTGTAATATTCAGATAATGTTTATTCAATGTCTACCCAAGATTTGTTCGGTTAATCTATGAAAAGCCCTACTTATCGACTTGAGAATAAAGTCGATAAGCATAGCTATCAGCACCTTCACCAAAATAAAAACAAGTTATTTTGAGCTTAAATAAAGATTGGCGAAGGACTTGAACTTATTAATTAGTATTTTTATATCCCTGAGTTCTGTAGTGTTTCACTGATTCAGGTGATAGTTCTAAGTATATATTAATTGGGTTAAAATGTGAACAATGGAGGGTAAGAATTATTCCCGAAGAGGCTCTTATTGTTCAGGTTCAGTCACAACGTGTTCACCGTATTTGTCTTCATCAGGATCAATATTCAAGTCTCTGGTATTCGTGAACAATGCCTGAAGGTCACGGAATAAGGAAAATTGTTCAAGTTTGTCTTCCAGTAGAATCAGCGTTGATGCTTCTTCGTTATTGATAATACAATCAATATCTTCACCTGTTGCAATAAAAGGATCAATCTGTGCCATGAGTTGGACGGGATATGTAAACGCAAACAAAATACCAGCGTATGCCAGTGATGATAATTTATTCATTGAGCTTCCTTGCTTAAAATTTGCTTTCAAAAACGTGTGCATTGGGAGCACACACGAATATACCCGGCATACCGCCGAGTCATTTACATACATTCCATGACGGGATTACTTCATTAGTCTTTCTTATGGTTGGTTAGCTATTTTGGTATAAATCGTGAATCTGAGCCCATGAGATATAACAATATCAGAAAGCCGCCTTGCTACATCTGGGAGTATTGGTGTACTGAAAATTCTAAGCGGTTCAAAAAAAATGTACCTGACGCCTTATTCAGCTAATATATTCTCAATACTTAACAAGTACTACTATAGCTACAGAAATACTATAGGGAAGGTACAATACTGGTTTTTTTGAACAGCACACTACTGATAATATAGCATCATTATTCAATAAAATAAATAACAGATCTGCGTAAGCTACTGATAGATCTGCTTAATTTGTAAACATGTAACTAATTGGTCTTTACCTCGCTTGCCTTGTTTATTTGATGCTCCTGGCGTGCCAGGTTCTTCATAAAATCTTCTGCCAGGGCGCGATAAATCGGCTGCGGGCTAACCAGTTTGGACATACCATCCGCAATCAGGCAGGTTGCCATAAGTGGCAGCAAAATATCCTGATTGCCGGTCATTTCCATAATAATCACAACGGCAGTAATAGGTGTTTGCACCACGCCAGTGAAATAGGCTGCCATACCCAGAAGCGCTACCGTAGAAATACTTGCCAGCGGTAGCCATTGTGATAACCAGTTGCCCAAACCTGCACCCACAGACAAGGATGGAGCAAATATACCCCCCGGAATACCCGTCCAGTAAGACAGCAATGTAGCCAAAAGTTTTAAGAATGGATAACTGGCGTTAACGTGCTCGACTCCTTCGAGTGCAAGTTTTGCTTCATCATAGCCAGTTCCCCATGTCTGTCCCGCAGACACAAGCCCAAGTACGGCAAGTAGCAAACCAACCGTACCCGCCAGAATATAGGGGTGTTTCTCCCTGAAAGGTGAAAGCCAGCGACCCACATGCACCAGCAATGAACTGAAAGTGCCGCCCAGCAAACCACCAATAACGCCACAGACAAGCACAACCAGCAAGATTGAAGGTATCTCAACCGTTGTCTGCACCGTTCCAAAATAACTGTAATTGCCATTTATAGCCAGTGCGGTCAAACCAGAGACAATAACAGCAGTCAGCACCGTGCCACTGGTTTTTGATTCAAAGTTTTTTGCCAGTTCTTCGATGGCGAAGACGATACCCGCCAGCGGCGTATTAAATGCGCCTGCCAGCCCTGCCGCACCGCCAGCAAGAATCAGCCCGCGCCCGACATCATAATGCGGAAAACGGGCAAAGCGTGTAAGTGCAAATGAAATCGAAGCAGCGATATGAATTGTAGGACCTTCTCGTCCGATCGAGGCACCACTGAGCAAGCCAAGAAAAATCATCAGTGCTTTACCGATAGCAATACGAATTGAAAGCAAACGATAACGCAAATGCTTTTTGCGGTTTTGGCGCAAGGCGACGATGGCTTGCGGGATACCACTACCTTCAGCCCCCTGAAAGAAATTTCGGGTAAAATAAATAATGAGCATTAAACCCAGCGGTGTAACAATGAACGGAAGCCAGTCTCTGCCTGCAATCAGTTTTGCAAAAAAGTGTGTTGCATAGTCACTGCCAATAGCAACCAGAGTTGCTGACAAACCAACCAGTAAAGCCCCTGTAAAAAATACAATACGGGTTCGCCAGATGCGTTTTGAGGTTAACTGTTTATGTGAGCGTTTTAATTGTTTTCGGTACATAAGCGTCTTCTATGATTTGTTTCGTTATAATGCCGTAGATGCGGGAATCTTCAGTTACTTTATCTTCCTGAAAAACAACATAAAGCGCCTCAGCCCCATTCACAAATGTCTCATGCGCCTGAATCAGGTTTGCCTGCAATGAGATCGGTGTTAAATGTAAGCGTTTTGCGGGTATTTCAAGCAGATTGATAACCGCCTCTTCCTCTTCAGATTCTTTCTGTGATTCTTGTGATTCGTCTGCGGGTGCTTTTCTGTGTAAAAACTTGGCTAATTCCGAAATCGGCATAAGTGATGTCACCATGCCCCGCTTATCATTAATCAGAATCCAGTCAGTATCCGTATCTAAAATCATCTCGGCTTCTTCTTTACTGATTTCGGCATGATGGCGTTCAAAATTTGTATCCAGCACACTGGCAACACCGATTGAACGCAATAC
Source organism: Thiotrichaceae bacterium (assembly GCA_027008885.1). Lineage (GTDB taxonomy): Bacteria > Pseudomonadota > Gammaproteobacteria > Thiotrichales > Thiotrichaceae > Cocleimonas. Next base: position 9,236 of record JALVDQ010000204.1, read on the forward strand.
CTGCAAAACCGGATCAACTGAAAAATCAAGCCCGTTAGAGCGCAACATGGTGACAAAAAGAGACTGTTTATTAAAAACTTCACTGGCGGTCAGTTGGGCAACCACGATAACCAACATGCCCGGCATGATAATTCCGGGGTTATAGGTAAGCTCCATAATCGCAGTTAATGCCGCCAAAGGCGCCTGCAAACTCGCCCCCATCATTGCCCCCATGCCCAGCAAGGCATAAAAACCGATATGTGAAATATTGCCACCGTTGCCGTCCCCATAAAGCCATGTAGCAATCAGCCCGATTGCGCCCCCCAGTGTAGCCCCAATAAAAAATGCCGGACCAATCATGCCCCCCGGAATACCCAGACCCACACTGATACTGGTTGCCAGTAACTTGAGTAACATCAAAGACACCAGTGTGCCCAGAGCAAACTCGCCAAGCAATGTCGCATCGACCGTATCATAGCCGATACCCAAAATCACTGGCTGGATATAGCCCAGGATACCCACCAGCAAGCCCGCTATTATAATCCGCCACCAGATCTCAATAAACTGTGTTTTGCTGGCAATCAAGGTCAAAACATGGTTAAACATTGCGGCGCAAGCACCCGTCACCACACCCAAAACCAGAATCACAGGCAACTCAATAATCGAGGTAGCGTGAAGCTCGGGAACAACAAAAGCAGGTTCACCACCTAATACCGCATTTGAAAGCGCAGTTGCCACAACTGCAGCAAGCATAACAGGAATAAAACTGTTAAGAGCATATTCCATCATAATCACCTCAAGCGAAAAAATAACTCCCGCAAGTGGTGTATTAAAAGACGCAGCAATCCCCGCAGCAGCACCGCTGGCAACCAAAGTCCGGATACTGTTATTGGGCAATCTGAATAATTGCCCAAAAAGACTGGAAGCCGTTGCCCCCAGATACGCATGAGGACCTTCACGACCAACCGAATGCCCGCCAATAATAGCAATCGCAGCCCCAACAAACTGAATCACAAAGCCCCGCAAGGTAAGATGCCCCTGATGATAGGCAATTCTTTCCATGACTCTGGCAACACCAAGAACACGAATACCCTTTGCCCACTGGTAAAAAAGCAGTGCAATTAAAATGCTCGCCACAATGGGGAAAATAAAGTGCATTGATGAAGGCAATTCTTCATAATTTTCTGCACCTCTCCCCGGCAATAAATAATCCTGGGTATTTTCCACAAATAAGCGGAACAGCACAATCACGCTGCCAGAGAGGAAGCCGGTAATCAAGCCAAAAAAAGCCAAATGCAAAAGCGCATCAGGACGCGCCAGACGAAAACGTAATGCTTCAAGCCCGTCAGAGATTTTTTGTTTTATACTATTTCTCGACATTCGAGAATCTTAGCATCTTTTTGCCTCTATGAAAGCGACTAACATCAAGCCCAAAATACTTATCAGTGCCTGCCTGCTCGGGAATCAAGTCCGCTATAACGGAACAGGTTTGCTGCTTGAACATCCCCTCATAAAAAAATGGCAAGAAGAAAACAGACTTGTTGCTGTTTGCCCTGAAGTTGCAGGCGGCATGACTGTTCCACGCGCACCAGCAGAAATAATCGGTGGAAACGCTGAAGCCGTTTTGCTAAACCGAGCGATGGTAATGGATAACACCGGCAAAAATGTAAGCGCTGAATTTATACAGGGCGCGCGTCAGGCACTGGCACTTGCCCGGGAAAATAACTGCGTCGCCGCGATACTCACCGAGCGCAGCCCCTCGTGCGCTAGCCATTATATCTACGATGGCAATTTTACAGGCAAAAAAATCAGTGGAATGGGCATCACCAGCTTTCTGCTGGAGCAAAATGACATCAAGGTATTTAATCAGGAGCAACTGGAGCAGCTGGCTGTGTTTCTGGCTTCAACACAGTTTGCGCAAAAACTGCTTCGCTGGTATGACCAGCAGGGGCGCAAGAATCTGCCCTGGCAACAGGATATCAGTGCCTATCGTGTCTGGGTTTCAGAAATCATGTTGCAACAGACGCAGGTAAAAACAGTCATCCCCTATTACCAGAGATTTATGCAGCGCTTCCCTGATGTGCAAACTCTGGCGGAGGCAGATCTGGAT
>JALVDQ010000205.1 GCA_027008885.1 Thiotrichaceae bacterium
TTATTCACATTGAGAGTCACTTGTGTCATTTTTTATTTCCTCCTGTTTAAGGGTTAAAATATGAGGATAGACCTTTTTGTGACTCTCATGGTATCTACGCAAAAATATATAAAAAACAGGGGGGATGGGTAATATACCATTGGGTAGATTCTGACAAAGCATCTTCACAACGGTCTCCTCTATCATTTTCAGCATAAACACCGAAACTACATAGATGGCATTATTGTTTTGATAACTGGCTAATTGTTTACTATCCTTGTAGGATTATTAGAGGGGGAGGAATAATTCACTGTTTTCCTGTCCCCGGTTCTATTCTAATTTAGGGGAAAACTATGTCAGCCATGTCAGCGCGACCATGCGTTAAACTTTCAATATTGCTCTCTTCCTGTTCACTTGTTTTATTATCTTCTTCTGCCTATTCTGCCGGTTTCGCTTTAATCGAAAATTCGGCATCAGGAATGGGCAAGGCTTATGCCGGTGCCGCAGCTGTCGCCGAAGATGCTTCTACCGCATGGTTTAATCCGGCAGGCATGAATTATCTAACAAGCAAGCTGCAAGGAAAATCACAGCTAAGCAGCTCGCTTAATATCGTTGCCGCACAAACCAGGTTTAAAGACAAGGGCTCGGCACCTCCTCCTTCACTGGGGGATGCTGTCATCAGTGGAAAAAAGAATAACAATGAAACGATCGTCTCTCCCGTTCCTGGTCTTTACTATGTTCATCCAGTCAATGATAAATTGACTTTTGGATTATCCATTAACGCGCCATTTGGCTCCGAAACCGATTATGACAAAAAATGGATCGGGCGTTACCAGGCAACAAAAACGGATATGAAAACCTATAATTTCAATCCGTCACTGTCATGGAAACTCAGTGACAAGTTAAGCCTTGGTGGTGGCATCAGCGCGCAGTATATCGACGTCAAACTTGGCAAAGCTTACGACACCGCTGCTGCCTGCCGCAAAATAGCATTGCAGAGCGGCTCGACTCAAACACTTGATTACTGTAATTCCAAATACCCCAGGGCGGCACAATATCAAAATGATGGTCAGGCACTGGTCAAGGGTGATGATTTTTCTTTTGGTTTCAATCTGGGGCTGCTTTACCAGCCAAGTGAACTGACCCGTCTTGGTTTTACTTACCGTTCACAGATCAAACATAAGCTCGAAGGCAAGGCGACTTACAAAAACCACGCAGCCTTTGTGCCCATTGTGGCTCAGCTTGAAGGTCTGGGGATTCACACATTCTCTGACAGGGATATTCGCGCCAATGTTGATTTGCCCGAATCCGTTTCATTATCCCTGGTACACAAATTAAGTGAGCGCCTGGAAATAATGGGCGATCTGACCTGGACTGGCTGGAGCTCTTTTAAACGACTCCGTATTACCGCAGCAGACACAGGCGCAGAAGTGACCAATGTGCATGAAAACTGGGAAAATGTGACTCGTATTTCGCTGGGAGCCAACTACAAATACAATGACAAACTGACATTAAGAACAGGCTTTGCCGTAGACCAGGAGCCAATTCCTTCTGCCAGACACCGTACCCCAAGGATTCCGGGCAATGATCGAACCTGGGTATCGTTTGGTGCGGGTTACAAGGTAAACAAAAAAACCAGTCTTGATTTTGGCTACTCACATCTCTTCCTTGATAAAACAGCGATTGATAATCCGGGGGAAAATGGTTATTCGGTTAAAGGTTTCTACGATAACCAGGTTGATATTGTTAGCGCACAGTTTAATTACACGTTTTAGGGAGAAGAAAAATGAGAATGTTTAATACTTTGTTAAATACCACGCCAAATACCGCGTCAGATATCGCGTCTAAAAAACTGTGCGTAGCAATTACAGCAGTCCTGCTATCAATGTCTGTACTCCTGAGTGCCTGTGGTGGTGATCAGTATGACTTCAATAAAACTCCGACACCACAACCTTCAGTATTACCACATGGACCAATTTTTGATCCGGCAAATGGCAAAATTCCCGCAAGCAATGATTTGCTCTTTCAGGGCAGTACCGATGGCACCCTGAATATCCCCAATCCTGACAATAACCCGGTGATTGCTGCGGTCAATGAGCTGGACGGATTTTCTACCAGTAATCCGATAGTTGCCGAGTTTGGCATGCCCCTTGATCCTGCAAGCCTGCGTATCGGTGACAGCATTCATGTCTATGAAGTAAGCAAAACAGGTGCCGCGATTAGCGGCTTTGTGCGCGAACTTGCAGCAGCCGAGATGCTTGCTATGCCAGTCGGTGAAAAAGGCATGAGTTTGGCGCTGATACCGAAAATCCCTCTCAAGGAAAGCACCAGCTACCTTGTTGTCTTAACCAATAAAATCAAGGGTGCAGATGGCAAGCCTGCACAGACTCCCAGCGTTTACGCACTCACAAAAGGCTCTGTGCCACTCACAGGTGGCGACTACGCCAGACTTGAACCCTTGCGCCAACTCACAAACAATATGGAAGCGATTGCTGCAAGCCAGTCAGTTGCCAAAGACAGTATTGTTTTGTCATGGTCATTTACCACTCAATCGACAAGTGCGGTACTCAATGGTGTTGCAGCCAGTGCTAAAGCGGGCAAAATCACGCTTGTAGCCACCGGCAAAACCACGCATGATATTTTTGCCGATTTTGCAGGTCTTGCTGATGTCTATATCGGTACTCTGGATGTTCCCTATTATCTGCAAGCACCCAGCAACGACAATCCTGCTGCTGCATTAACAGGATACTGGAAAGGTGCTGGCGGCACCCCGCTGACGCGCTATAACAGCGTTCCTGTAAAAAATTCCACCTTGACAATACCCGTCATGATGAGTATTCCAAATGCCAGCTCAGGCTTGCAAAAACCTGCAAATGGATGGCCTGTGGTTATTTATCAGCATGGTATCACTCGGGTACGCACAGACATGCTTGTTTATGCAGACTCGCTTGCAAGTATTGGTTATGCCGTCATCGCAATAGATTTACCTCTGCATGGCATTGATACAACAAATCCGTTTTATGGCGTTTTTCATGCCAGCAAAACACCCTTTGCGAATGACGTAGAACCTACTTTCGATCTGGATCTGGTGAATAATGAAACAGGGGCAGCCGGAGCTGATGGTGTTTCTGATGAATCGGGCAAGCATTTTATGAATCTTCGCAGTCTTCTCACATCGCGTGACAA
>JALVDQ010000206.1 GCA_027008885.1 Thiotrichaceae bacterium
AATAGTGAGCCTACTGCGGAAAAGCTGAATTTGGCTGGATTTTTCCTCAATTTTCGTTAAATAGAACAACTATTCGCCTCAAATTGATAAAAAATCCAGCTCAAATCAGCTTTCCCTCGCTACGACTCATATTTCCAGACAGGTTCTAAGAACTCCGCTTTCAATCCATGCGACAACTAATCAAAAAAATAAAAACACAACAGCCAGATTTTATTGCAGCCGAATTTTTTTATGGCTGCCAAAACAACATGCAGGCATAAATGCAAGCAATTTAGATGTCATGCTGTATTCTTTACAGTGCTATTCACCCGCTACTAAAGTTATCGTTTTTGTCGATAAGGAAGAGCGGCAATTTGTGGATCAACTAAATAGCATTATACCTTTACACGCCATATTAATAAAACCGGTAAAGCAAGATCAAATCCTGAAAATTTTGCAAGAATAATTTCCTTGATGGATTAATTGCGTGACAAGATTAACGACAAATGATTGCCCATATAAAATTTTTTTTATACTTAATATTAAAAATAACTGATTTTTCAAAATAATTGGTCTATAAAACCTCTATGCTCAGCCAAAACCCCTGAATCACCGAAACTATCGTAGCATAAGATGCAAGCTACTGATTATACAGCGGTTTAAATATATTCGTTTACACTTGTGAAACCAGAATTTTTAAATCCACTGTGAAATCACTGCATAGCCGCATTACCTCACAGATTCGGGAAATCAGGATTATATGGTCGCGCAGCTTGTGATTAATTTTGTCATTAACTAAAAGGAGGTTTACATGAGTGAATCAAAAAAAATGAGTCTGACGGTCAAGGTACTGTTAGGCATGGCTTTAGGCATAATTGTCGGGTTGATAATTAACCTGACAGGACTAAACGCACCGGGGTCTTTTGTCAATGAATATATAGTCAACGGGCTTTTTCATGTTATAGGCAAAATGTTTGTTAATGCCTTGAAGATGCTTGTTGTGCCTCTGGTATTCTTCTCATTGATTTGTGGTGTTTGTGGTATCGGTGATATTAGAATGCTGGGTCGTGTTGGCGGAAAATCATTTGCCCTGTATATGCTGACTACTGCTATAGCAATCGCAACTGCAATTCTTATTGCTGCCACATTGGGTATAGGCAAAGGCATGAACATTGCGACAGATGCTGCTTTTTCCGGAAAAGATTCACCACCCTTAACACAGGTTCTGATTGACATTATCCCTAAAAATCCAATTCATGCCATGGCAAATGGTGATATGTTGCCGATAATTTTCTTTTCTATTTTAGTTGGCATCAGCATGTTGATGGTAGGTAAAAAAGCCAAGAGTTTTATTGAGGGCGCAGAAATCGCCAATGAAATCATGATGAAGATGGTCAATATCATCATGGCGGTTGCACCTTATGCGGTATTCGCACTGATCGCAAAGGCGGTAGCAACTTTGGGTCTGGGTTTGCTGGCATCCTTGGCAGGCTATGTTGGCGTTCTGGTTGGTTCATTAATGTTCCACCTGTTTATTACCTTGATGATTATTCTGAAAATATTCTCGGGTTTAAGCCCAGCAATGTTCCTCAAGAAAATCAGGAATGTACAGGTATTTGCCTTTAGTACTGCCAGTTCAAACGCCACTATTCCGGTAACCATGAGAACAGTTACCGAGCGTTTTGGCGTGAATAACTCTGTTGCGGCATTCACTGTTCCATTTGGTGCTACCATCAATATGGATGGAACGGCAATCATGCAGGGTGTTGCTACTGTGTTTATCGCAAATGTCTATGATGTTCCCCTTGGAGTCGGTGGTTACCTGACTGTTATACTGATGTCCGTACTTGCTTCTATCGGCACGGCGGGTGTACCTGGTGTAGGGCTTATCATGCTTTCAATGGTATTTACCCAGGTCGGACTGCCTGTTGAAGGTATCGGGCTGGTGCTGGGTGTTGACCGCCTGATGGATATGATTCGTACTGCTGTCAATGTCTCTGGTGACGCAACAGTTTCCTGTATCGTCGCAAAAAGCGAAGGAAAAATGGATGTAGATGTATTCAACGATCCTGACGCAGGAATCTTCGACGAAGAAGAAATCACTCTTGATGAAATAGTAGAAGCCGAAATGAAAGAAGTCATTGAGGAGACTCATAATAAATAGCACTTGCTAGCTATTATTTATTGCGTAAAACGAGGGCAGGGAAACCTGCCTTTGTTTTGTTAATATCACTCCATCTCCAATCCTACCTCTGCAAGGAGATACAAGAAGTGTACAGAAAATCTTTTTCCTTTGCCCTCTTCACTGTTTTTTTATATTTCATATTTTCACAAACAGTATCAGCAAAAGAACCCGGGCAGTTAATCGTCGGCACTAAAATTGCGCCTCCATTTTCAATGAAGGATAAAAGTGGTCAGTGGATCGGGATCAGTATCGAGCTTTGGCAAAAAATTGCCAAAGAATTAAAAATAAAATACCAATGGAAAGAGTTAAGCCTCAGCGCTTTACTCGATGAAACACATCAGTCCAAACTGGATGCAGCAATCGCTGCCATTACGATTACAGCAGAACGCGAACAACAAATTGATTTTAGCCATACCTATTATGCAACCGGATTAAGCATTGCGGTACCCAAAAAAACCAATAACCCGTGGATCAGCGTATTGAAAGGCATCTTTTCAAAGCAGATGTTTATTACTATTTCAATGTTATTTCTTATCTTGTTGACAATCGGAACAATTACCTGGCTGTTTGAAAAAAAGAAGAATCCAAAAGCCTTTAATCCCAACCCCATTAAAGGCATTGCAGGAGGTATCTGGTGGGCGGCGGTTACCATGACAACTGTGGGTTATGGCGACATGACACCAAAAACCCTTGCAGGACGCATGATTGCACTATTCTGGATGTTTTCTTCACTACTTCTGGTATCTGCAATCATTGCCGGCATTGCCTCTGCACTGACCCTGGCAAAAACATCACCTCTAGTGTCCGGACCCGATGACCTGCCCAAGGCACGCATTGCCAGCATAAAAAACTCGGTTAGTGATCATTATCTGAAAAGCCGACGTCTGGATGCCGAATATTTTGAATCTGTTTACCAGGGGCTTGGCGCCATTATTAATAATAAAGTTGATGTCATGGTTTACGATGCCCCCCTGCTAAAGTACACCATTCAGCAAAATTT
>JALVDQ010000207.1 GCA_027008885.1 Thiotrichaceae bacterium
TAAAGAACCCGCTGGGTTTTCTTGCAGGTGCAGCCGCAGGATATGCGTATATCAACCACCAGGGCTTAAAAAAAGTTCCAGATTTTGCAAAACTCGAAGAAGAATACCAAAGAATCATATCCGTGAGAAAATCCTTGAAACTTTATCCATTTGAGGAAAAATAGTAAATCAGGTTTCACGGAAATTGTGATACTACATGCTCTGTCTTCTGCCCTCTGTCTTCTGACACACCCATCCCCCCTGTTTTTTATATATTTTTGCGTAGTTGTGCAGGGTTGGAGTAACCAATGCCCAGCCAACCGAATCTGGTTGCTTGCGTAAACTCCACCAACCCTACAATTACATGCTCTGTTCTCTGTCCTCTGTCTTCTGTCCTCTGACACACCCATCCCCCCTGTTTTTTATATATTTTTGTGTAGCAAGATGGCACACTGTTAAGCCCTGCTTCCGTGATTCTTACAAATATTTTATGACAAATACTATTTCAATCATTCCGATTAGCTCCTTACTGCTTGTATTACTGCCGGTGGCAATAGTCCTTTGGGTGCAATTCAAGTGGGGTATGAATTATAAAGAGGGTATTTATGCGGTGTCACGAATGTTGGCACAGCTCCTCATTGTGGGCTATTTTCTGGGTTTTATTTTTAATGCCAGTCGCGCCTGGATTATTATTCTTATGCTGTCGGTCATGCTGGTTTCTTCAAGCTGGATAGCACTGCGTTCGGTTAAAGACTTTAGAAGACAGTATTATTTTTATGTGCTGATTTCCCTGGCTGTGGGTGGTGTTAGTGTCCTGATTTTGATTACTCAACTGGTTCTGGATTTTTCTCCCTGGTACAAGCCACAATATATGATTCCCCTGGCTGGAATGATTTTTTCAAATAGCATGAATGCGGTAAGTCTTGCCGCAGAACGCTATTTTGAAGAAAGGCAGCGTGGTGTAGAATCGCTGCGTGCCAGAGATTCTGCCTTCAAGACTGCCATGATACCCATTACAAATTCATTATTTGCGGTTGGTCTGGTATCGCTGCCGGGAATGATGACGGGGCAGATACTCTCAGGTGTTGATCCCCTGATTGCGGTACGTTACCAAATTATGGTCATGGCAATGATCTTTGGTGCGGGTGGCATTTCCAGTGCCGTATTTCTGTATTTGCTTTCAAAAAAGACAAGTCTTGATAAACTCTAATCCATGAATGAACTGTTAAAAATAATCAAAGCCGACATACAGGCAAACAAGGGAAATTATGAAGTCATCCTTTTTTTAGTGACTTTTCGTATCAGCAGCTTTCTGAAACATGCCCGTATTAATAAAAAATATGGTGTTTTGCTGCTTCCGCCTTATCTCCTGATGCGCATTTTTTACAAGATACTGAGCACCATTTATCTTATGGAGATACCCGTAGGCACCAAAATAGGAGAGGGTCTGACTATTTATCACTTAAAAGGCACGGTAATAAATGAAAATGCGCTTATTGGCAAAAATGTCACAGTAAATCATTTTATTACGATGTCGGATGCAGTGAAAATTTCTGATGGCGCAGTGATAAACCCTTTATCTGTTTTGGTAAAAGGACATATTGGTAAAAATGCCATCGTAGGCGCTGGCTCAGTTGTGACTAAAGATGTTGCAGAAAATGCCATAGTCGCCGGTTCACCGGCAAAAGTGATAGGTTCAGTTGGTTAAGTCCTCCGATCAGGTCAGAACCACCCTCCCCTGTTCATTCTCAGACACGCTTCTGGTTTTTTCTTGTAGACAAGAGCGAATGAATAACGATAATTGTCAAGGCAAACCATGTTTCCTTGAGTGTATGTGTGTGCAGTGTTAGCTGACTAACCACTATTGATAAAAATAGTGACAGTAAAAATACTTTATCGGGGTAAGGTGCCTGCAAAATAACAAGCAGCACACTTAATTCAAGCATGATATACAAAAACACACCGATAAGTCCGTTCTCTGTGAGTATCTGAATATGGGTATTATGGGCAGCGGCAAAATTCACATGCTTTTCACTCAAAACATTGCTTAATCCCCCAAGCCCTGTGCCAATGATTGGTGCTCTTTTCCACTGTTCAATTGACGCACCCCATATCACCGTTCTGTAATTCAGGTTTCCGGATTTTATTGATTTTCCGGCTGAAAAGACCCTCTCGGTCGAAGCCTTGGGTGCATAAGCGACAACAACTATGATTGATAAAATAAAGACGATTAGAATGCTTGCCTTTACTTTTATGGATGCATTTCTGTGTGTAAAAAGCCAGTACATAATGCCGATAACAGCAACAATCGAGCCGGTACGCGTGCCTGTAAGAAAAATCGCAAAAATAATAAGTGGCAGTGCCGAAGTATAAATAATTTTGCCCAGTTTGCTTTGCAGGTTTGAGCTTAAATAAGCCGCCATTGGAATCGAAAGGGCGAGAATAATTGACATTACATCCGTTTCGATATTTGGAACGGTATAGCGGTTATAATAGGGTGACTCGATGCCATGAAGATAGTTATAAATGATAATGGATGAGCCTATGATATTTCCCAGCACATAGGCTTGATAAGCGCGCAGAATATCGTTTCTGGAGGTAATAATCAGTGTAAAAAGAAAAGGCAAAAGCATGATTTGAAATAGCCTTGGCGCGGTTTCCATGCCAGCCTGCAAATTGGGTGTCCAGACAACCGAAAAAATAATCCATGACCATAACAAAAGCACAAAAAAGTGAAAGTAGCTATAATTCCTGTGGCTTCCATGAATAACCAGAACAAGGCTGGAAGTGCCAAAGGCAATAATGCCAAAGAGCTTTGCAAGCCCGTCTGACAGACCATCTGCCCACGGAATAAGGAATATAAAGAACAGAACGGCATACAAAGCCAGCGTATAAATGATCCCCCTCTCTGGTACTTTTATGCTTGAGAAACTTTTTTGTAGAACTGTAGATTTCATCTCGTTTCTTGTTCTGTTCTTGCTATAAAATTTCTTATTTGTGCTCTAATACCCATAATATTAAGTGCAACCAGGGAAGCCACATAGCTGATAATTCCTGTAAAAATCTGCAGTATTAACCAGCCCCAGCCCCGAAAATCTTTTAGCCACCAAAGACAGAATGCCATAATCATTGATGCGATAAGGATTTTGGCAAAATCAGTGGAGGGAAAAGG
>JALVDQ010000208.1 GCA_027008885.1 Thiotrichaceae bacterium
GGCTGTCTGAGAACTAAGTTTTTAAAAATTTCAATCAATATATAGTGGTTTTCGCGTTAGGAAAGCACTATATATTGTGGTCGCATTTTTTGGAAGCTAGTTCTCGGACAAGCTCCTAGGAGCCTGCTCGAAAACTAGAAATTGACTGCAAATCCCACAATCATCATAATCTGAGCTTACCAAGTTCGTTAAATAGAGCGACTATTCGCCTCTCTTGATAAACTCACCTTATAACAATTCCGGGATTTTCGTTTCAATCCCAGTTCTCGGACAGGCTCCCAGGAGATTTTTATGCGGAAAAAAATATTATTTGTATCCATTCTTTGTGGCATGAATTTATGCAGTATGAATTTGTCAGCTGCTGAATTGCAAAAACTGGATGATGTTGTTGTTACCGCAACACGTTCACAGCTTGCCATGAATGATGCCCCTGGCAGTGTCACTGTGATCAGCAGAAAAGAAATCGAGCAGAAGGGCAGTAGCAATTTGCTCGATATTATTCGTGCAACACCAGGAGTGAGTATCCGTGGTATCGGCTCTGGTGGGCGCAAAGCCATTAATTTACGCGGGCTGGAAAGCAAACATACCCTGATTTTGATTGATGGCAAACGTGTTCCATCCAGCAATGACATTATCGGTCCGAATACTGATTATCAATATGACTGGATACCCGTCAGTCGTATTGAACGGGTTGAAGTGGTTAGAGGTCCTATGTCCGTCCTGTATGGTGCGGATGCCCTGGGTGGCGTTGTTAATATCATTACCCGCAAACCCGCCAGGGAGATACAGGGCAGTGTCAGGCTGGATGGTTATTTTGCCAATGGTGACTCGGCAAATGATGGCGATGGGCATAGTATTAATGTTGATCTAAATGGTCATCGTAACAACATAGGCTTTAGTTTCGATGCCAGTAAATCAAGGCGTGACTCGGTTGATAGCAAAATAAAACCAGGGCAATCAGCAATGGAAGGGCATGATAAAGAACAGCTTTCACTGGGCTTGTCCTATCAGTTTAAGCAAAATCAGGATATAACGCTGGATTATAATAGCGGCAAGGAAAACCGCTGGCTGGATACCGCAACCCGCAGGAAAAAACTTTATCAAAGCCGTTATGATATTGACAGAGATCTGCTTTCACTGGGCTGGAAAGGCACCTTTGGGGATAAAAAAGCAAGCTTGCGTGCTTATAAAAGCAAGCTCAATATTACCAACAAAGCAACAAACGGCGTAAGAGCAACTGCACCGCAAGAGCTTATCGACAAAACACTGGAAGGAAGCTTCTCGTTTCCAGTGGGTGACAAACAATTTATTACAACAGGTTTTGAGCACAGAAACGAAAAACTGGTTAATTCCCGCTTAAAAAATGGCAAGGATGACGTAACCTTCAAGTCAATTTATCTTCAGGATGAAATCGACTTAAACGACAATCTACTTTTTACCGTCGGCGCCAGACTTGACGATCACAGTGTTTTTGGTCAGGAAACCAGCCCAAGAGCCTCAGTTGTCTGGAATGCAAATGACAAACTCGCATTTAAAGCCAGCTATGGTCATGGCTTTAAAGCACCGAATATAAAACAGGCATCATCGGACTATATTTTCAGGCTCGGAACGATAAAAGTAACTGGAAATAGCAAGCTGAAACCTGAAACCAATAATGCCTTTGAACTAGGTGCGAATTACCATACGGATAAATACAGCATTAATGCGACCATTTTTGATAATAAGGTAAAAAACCTGATTGAATTAACAGGACCTATCACGGATAGAACCTATGAAAATGTGAGTGAGGCACGTCTGAAGGGTCTTGAACTTGCAACAACAGTCGATTTGACCAAAAAGCTGCAATTAAAAACCAGCTATCAATACCTTGATGCCAAAGATGGTGATGGCAATGCATTAAAACATCGTCCCAGACACACTATTTCAAGTGGTCTTAGTCTGGACGTAAAGAGCTGGAAATTAAATCTGGGCGCTGAATATATCTCTAAGCAAGTCATCGAGCATAACCGGGTTTCGACGAATGTTCCGGGGTACACACGATGGAATGCAGGTGTTAGCAAAAAGATTAACAAGCATTTGGAAATTAGTGCCGGAATAGATAATTTGACTGATGTTCGTCTGGAAGAAAAATCCCCCGCCTTTTTGCATGAAGAATATCCCCGAACATTGCGTCTGGAATTAGTGGGTAGTTTTTAAATAAGTACCCAAGCAAAATTAATTTAACAAAATTTCGAGCGGGTACTTAGTTTCAGAGTTATTTTCATTAGCTTGAATCCGCATCAGTTTATGGATTCAGGCTCAATACCCATCCCCCCTGTTTTTGATATATTTTTTGCGTAGCCCGTGTGAAGCCTGCGGAATACGGGGAATATGTGCAACATATTCCAGATGAGCAGGCACATTATTGTGTTAATAGAAAAACCGAACGGGTGTGATCGACCCTTGTTCCCGTATTCCGCGAAGCTTCATACGGGCTACCTTGCTATTGGAGTGCCTTTACAGAGTCGGTTGATTTATTCCCTTGTCAAAATGACTAAAGGTCAGGCTTGTCTGTGCTTTTTTAATCGCGGCTTTTTGTTTCTCAAGATCATTGGTTAAAAACAGCAGATAGGCATCCGCCTTGTCATTATGATGAATGGCAAGCAACAAGCCCTGCTTGTATTTTTTGCTTACATCGGTTGATACATCAAAAACGGCTGCTGCTGCCCAACCTGCATTGTATTTTTTTCTTGCTTGATCCGTGTTGTAGATGTGGCTTCGCACATAGGTTTGCCCCGCGAGTGTTTCACTAATGGTTCGAAACAGCATTTCAAACAGGTCATTAGGATGAGGTGCGGCGTTGTGCGGATCATCATAGGCAATTTCAATGCGCTTCAGGGGGCGAATCGCATAACGTATTTCCAGTCCGTTATCATCTGTTCTGAGACGTTTTTCATAGGGCAGGACATAATCATTTTCAACTGCTATTTCATGAAAACCCGCCGGCATTGTAAAGCGTAAACCGGACTCATGCAGTAAGGATGCAAACTGCTCCCGGTTTTGATTTGTTGCTTTATTTTCTGCCGCTAGCGCCACTGCTTGTGCGCCCTGTTTGCTCATGCTATCAGCATGGAGTGAATCAAACAGTGCAAAAGAACAGGCAATACCGA
>JALVDQ010000209.1 GCA_027008885.1 Thiotrichaceae bacterium
GTCATCACCTGTGTATGTTGGTGGGGTGGGGTTACCTGTAAAGGCGGCATCTGGTGCAAATTTGGCTACTCCCGAGGCATCAATTGTCCACACACCTTCGCCTGGTACGGTCAATGTTTTGCCATCGGCTGAAAGCGTTGTACCTTCTACGCCAGATGTTCCTGTGGTGGTGAATTTAACCGTGTTGGGTACGATAGTGTCACCCGTGGTGTCATTTGCAAGAATTGCAACTGTCTTGTCTGTACCGGGGGTATAGGTATCTGCATCATTAGTGGTCACTGGTAATATATCAACAACATCAACAAAATTATTATCTGCGTCTGTTTCGTCTGCATCAACAGTCACAGGAATTTTATTGTCATTTGTATTGGTATTATTAACATTATCAGCATCATCCGAGGAGTCACCATCACTAACGGAAAGATAACCTGCCGGATCAATTTCAACAATCTCATAATCACCTAATGGTACATTTGTAAAGCTATAGCTTCCATCTGTAGAATTTACCGTTGTAATCAATGCCTGACCATTTGTATCATTAATAATTGCCCCTGTTGCTGGATCAACAATTTTGACCTGAGCACCTGCTACAGGGTTATTTGATGGATCTTTAACTGTACCAGAAACCGTTCCCACTGGAGTCGGCATAAGAGTTACTTTATAGTCTTCAACTTCACCATCTGCACTGCTATCTCCACTATCTCCAGGATTTTGAGTTTCCGTAAATTTAACGCGAACTATTGAGTCCTGTCCGGCAGCTGCTGTTTGAGGTACAGCAACAGAAACAACGGTATTTGTAACTCCACTAGTTGCTGCAAGTGTTGCATTTCCTGTTACATCTGTTTCTCCTGTATTGACAATATGCTGATTGGTAACAACTTGTTCACCTGCATCTGTAAAATCACCGTCACTATTCCAGTCTACCCAGATATTCAAGTACCCTGAACCGAATGTTGAAACATCAAGATTGGCAATTGAACCAAGCGTTAATGTCTGCCCGTTCAAACTTGTACCACCCAAGGTAACACCATCTTCGTCATCATACATAATGGCACTACCAGAGCCATCTGTATCATCACCATCTGCATTTGCTGAGGGCTGATTACTCGCTTCGCCATCTGGTATTAATCCATTCCCTAATGCCAGGTAAGCAGAAATCCCCTGACTGGTTGACTGGTAGCTATTAGAAGCATCACCATAATCCTTGTCATTTTTAACAAGATCTTCAAGATTTTCTACACGAAATGAAGCAAAAAACCAGCGAACCGCATTTTGATTTGTTGTATAGCTATACGCATTGTCATTTTGTACTCTAAATTTTACTTCTGATACGCTATTAAATATTGCCGAGGCTCTACATTGGGGGTCAGGAGATGCCTGGCTATCATCACAATTGTCGGGCTGCTGCCCTTTTAATTTTGCATTATAAGCTCCACCAAAAAATGAGCCTGTAGAGTAGGTAACATTAGTATTAACACTCAAGAAAGCAGCACTTGGGTTTAAAAAATACATGTCATCTGACTCAACTTCATACGCCCCACTTTGACCATTATCATCCAGATCAAAACCAGTTACTATTAATCTATCAACCGCGACAGGTATTGTTGTATCTTTTAATACAATGGTTGCAGTTGCATCCATCCAGGCTTCTCGACTACTGGCACCGTCATTATCTTTGACAGAAATCCTTATATTTCCATTATCTAATGCGATACAATCACTTGCCAAATCATTGTCCTCTGCGGTAACTGTCAGGAGCAGATCAATTGCTTGCCCATTCCACGTAGTATCCGTGGTAAACCGGTGAACGGAAGTACCACAACTTGTACCTGATTCAAGAGTCATACCCGTAAGAACAATACTTACTGCATACGCCTGCTCTATTCCAAATAATAAACCAATAAAAATCAGGCTCTTAATAAAGGCTTTTAATTTTATAAAGCTGGTTTTTTTTTGATTATTAGACATATTGTCCCCTGATATTTTTTATTTATAATTTTATACGGCTTTTCTTGTATCTAACCCGTAACTTAATACCGTAGTAGCCTCGGATTCTGGTTCTAAATAACAATTTGACTTAACTTAATCTGGTATCTGTGTTCCTTGTAGCCATACCATAGTTAGTTGTTAAAGTAGACAGTGATCTAGATTAGAAAGGTGCTTTATTTTATTTTTAGAAGTAATAAAACTTGGAATTTACGAACTAGATTATCACTGATTAAAAATATAACATATTTAAGCTTGATATAAGATTAATGAAAAACTCATGGGTATTTAAACCATGCCCCAGTTATAAGTACCCAGACAAAATTTTGTTTCTTGACATTCAAGGGAGCATAGTGAGCTATATATACCTCAACCTCCAATAACTGATTTTTCATCAAAAATCTGAAACTGAAGTATCAAGAGTTTATCAAGGGCTGCTTTGTAGGTCGTATACTGCAGCCTTCAATCACTAATTGAAGGCTTCAGTATAATCAAAGCAATAACAAAATAAATCAGAAAACAGGAGCTAAATTGTCAGATTAATTTTGAGTGGATACTTATTATAACCCATCCCCCTTTTTTACATATTTTTGTAGTCTGTGTTACGCAGAGGAGAGCAGAGGTATTCGCAGAGAACCGCAGAGATTGTAAAAATAACTCCGTGGTTCTCTGCGATAAACTCTGCGTCTCTCTGCGCTACTGATTAGATAATTGGAGCCGGAGTAAATTATTTGCCTAGGAGCTTGTCCGAGAACTAGCTTCCAAAAAATGCGACCACAATATATAGTGTTTTCATGATGCGAAAAACCACTATATATTGATTGAATTTTTTAAAAACTTAGTTCTCGGACAGGCTCCTAGCGTAGCGCAATCCGCAAGTACCGCGCTCTTGTCGGGTTACGCTTAGACCACAAAACTCTGCCCTCTGTCTTCTGTCCTCTGCTTTCTGATACCCATCCCCCTGTTTTTTGCATATTTTTGTGTAGTGTGTTGAGAAACAAACACAGGACAGTGATTAACATCGCACCACTCCGTGTTTCGCATACTCAACGCAGCTTATATGCTCACATAATAAAAAAGGGGGAATGTTACCCATCCCCCCCTTTTTTTACATTTTTTACCAGCAAGTCATAAAGACCTTGCTGGCAGTGGTTCAGAAGCCT
>JALVDQ010000210.1 GCA_027008885.1 Thiotrichaceae bacterium
GCCGTGCCAATTTCAAGCTTGATGCGGTTATGCTTCCAGTACAGCGCCAGGGGAACTATGGTGTAGCCCTTGCGTTCAACAGATGCAATAAGTTTTACAATTTCATAATCATGCAATAACAGCTTGCGAATACGGGTAGGGTTTGGATTCACATGAGTTGAAGCGGATAATAGCGGAGTGATCTGCACCCCGGACATCCAGACTTCCCCGTCTTTTATAAAAATATAGCCCTCTTTTAGCTGGGCGCGCCCTTCCCTGAGACTTTTTACTTCCCAGCCTTCAAGTACCAGACCTGCTTCATAGGTGTCTTCAATAAAATAGTCATGGCGCGCTACTTTATTTAGAGCAATGGTTTTGCCTCCATGCCCTTTTTTCTTTTTGTTTTTTTTAGCCATAAGCCTTAAATTCTCTAAAATAAAATACCAATTGTTTGATTATACCCTGACAGAATCTTTTTTTCGCTGTTAGAATACTGTATCTCTTTAAATTAAGAACCTGTCTGGAAATATAAGTCGTAGCGAGGGAAAGCTGATTTGAGCTGGATTTTTTATCAATTTGAGGCGAATAGTTGTTCTATTTAACGAAAATTGAGGAAAAATCCAGCCAAATTCAGCTTTTCCGCAGTAGGCTCACTATTTTCAGACAGGTTCTAAGAACCCTATGGCTGAAGTAAACAAAAGCGCATTAGTACCCTATAGTGCTGAACAAATGTATCAACTCGTAGAAAATGTGGATGATTACCACAAGTTTTTACCGTGGTGTAGTGATTCAAAACAGCTTGAACGCAAGGGCAATGTGATCATTGGAACGGTGACAATCTCGAAAAGCGGAGTCAATAAATCATTTACCACCCGAAATACACTGCATGAAAATAAATTGATTGAAATAGAACTTGTCGATGGTCCTTTTAAAGAGCTCAATGGCTTCTGGCGTTTCGATGAATTAAAGAAAGATGCCTGCAAGGTTTCGCTGGAGCTGGAATATGAGTTTTCCAGCCGCTTGTTGAGCCTGGTGGTAGGACCTGTTTTTAATCAGGTCGCCAATACTATGGTAGATTCTTTCGTAAAGCAGGCAAGGGTGATTTATGCGTAATCATAATCCTTCTGCGTCAAAAAATACTGAAAAACACGCCGAAAAAGATGCCACCAAAGATACTATCAATGTAGAAGTCATCTATGCCCTGCCAACCGAACAGCACTTGATCACAGTCAAAGTTCCCAATGAAACTGAAATCAGGGATGCTATTTTGCAGTCAAAAATTCTGGAGGAATATCCCGACCTGCAACTGGATAAACTGGATGTTGGCATCTTTGGCAAAAAGGCAAGACTGAATCAAAAGGTGCGTGAGCGTGATCGCATTGAGATTTATCGTCCACTGATTGCTGATCCAAAGGAAGTGCGCAAAAGGCGGGCTGCCGAAGGCAAATTACTGAAAAAAGGCAGGGTAAAAAAATAATGCACGGCATGGTACCACCTGATCCGCAAACCAGTGTGTCACAAGAACACTTTGCTGTGGTTTATATTCCCGGACGAAGCCGCAAGCGTTTTCCAGCAAGCTGCGTCGAAATTGCAGATAGCAGGGAAAGCGCACTAAAACGGGCAGAGACTTCCAGCAAGAAATATGCCGCAGTGCTTGTTGGTCCATCAAAATCATCAGAAGGGCAGTATATTTACTACCTCAAGGAATGGCTAAAGTAGCGCTCCTATTTTCGCACCTCAACCAGTCTGTCGTCTTGAAAAAATAAGGTAATTCCCTGTTTTTTAGGTGTTTCACTACGACCCTTTTGCGTAAAGTAAATGTAATCCCAACGATCTCTATGGAAATTATCCTGCAACAAAGGCGTACCCAGCAGGGAACTCACTTCTGCCTTGCTCATGCCTTTTGTTAATTGTGCAACCACTTCATTTGTTAGCGCATTACCCTGCTGAATATCCATTTTATAGGTCGAGCAGTTGCTTAATAATAAAGCCAAAATAGTGATGTTTATAAATTTTTTCATAATATCTTGTCTACTGAAGTGTTGAGTGATTATTTTACAGCATTGCCCTGTTTACTACAGTTGTTTTTCAGTACTACTGGTTTAAAAAATAAGTTAGCAGGTTTTAGAGTCTGCCTGAAAACATGAGTCGTAGCGAGGAGAAGCGGGTCAAACTCAGCTTTTTTCGCATTTCCAAACAGATTCTTATACCGACAACAAAAAATAGTAAAAATTGCAGTAATATGTAAATTGGATTTTGCTTTTCTGCTTGACGGGCGTATAATGTGGCGTTCATTTTTAATCAGAATTAATAGCAGAGCAGAAAATATGCCAAGTGTTAAAGTAAGAGATAACGAGCCTTTTGAGATTGCCTTACGTCGTTTCAAGCGTACCTGTGAAAAAGCAGGTGTTGTTGCCGAAGTGCGTGCACGCGAGTTTTATGAAAAACCAACGTCGGTTCGTAAAAGACAGAAGCAAGCAGCTATTAAACGCAATATTAAAAACTTGAAGCGTGAACTGAACCGGCGCGTAAGACTGTACTGATTTCAGGCGGTTTTATTCATTTTATTCGTTACAAACCATTAGATTCAGATATCTGCCATGTCTACATTGAAACAACGCATTATTGACGATATGAAGTCAGCAATGCGTGCTAAAGAGAAAGAACGTCTAATGACCATCCGCACAATTCTTGCTGCAATCAAGCAACAAGAGGTTGATACGCGGAAGGAACTTGATGATACTGACGTTCTGGCTATTCTCGACAAGCAAAGCAAGCAGCGTCGTGAATCAATCAGTCAATACTCCAGTGCGGGTCGTGATGATCTGGTAGCACAGGAAGAACTTGAATTGGGCTTTATTCAGGAATATCTTCCGGAAGCATTGAATGATGATGAGATACAGTCACTCATAAATGAGGCGATTGAGGCTACTCAGGCGAGTAGCATGAAAGATATGGGCAAAGTCATGGCTTATATCAAACCCAAAGCTCAAGGACGTGCTGATATGGGCGAAATCAGCACCCAGATCAAAGCCGCTTTGACAAGTTCCTGAATCCGTATTACCTCAGGATTCAGGAGCTTAACCCAACTAAAATCCCCTTTTTTAGTGAAGTAAGCATGGCTTTGCATCTCAACATGATCTTGTTGTGGCTATGCCAACTAACCTGCGCGGCATACGCAACAACAATGCAAGCATGTGACTATTAGTCGCTATTATAGTCGCTATATAATAATATTTCAGGGTTTCCATATATGTCCTCTTCCGAGCTTAAGAACGACCGTTTTTTGCGTGCTTTACTAAAGCAGCCAGTCGATACCACTCCCGTCTGGATTATGCGCCAGGCTGGACGTTATCTGCCAGAATATCGTGAGACACGAGCCAGGGCAGGAAGCTTTATGGATTTGTGCGAAAATCCTGATTTAGCCTGCGAAGTAACCCTGCAACCGCTGGAGCGTTATGATCTGGATGCTGCCATCCTGTTTTCTGATATATTAACCATTCCTGATGCAATGGGTTTAGGGCTTTATTTCTCGGAAGGCGAAGGACCCAAGTTCAAGACTCCAGTGCGTGATATAGGTGCAATCAGAAATTTGCCCACACCCGATCCGGAACAGGAACTTCGTTATGTGATGGATGCCGTGCGTGTAATACGCCGTGAACTCAATGGACGAGTTCCCCTGATTGGCTTTTCTGGAAGCCCCTGGACACTTGCAACCTATATGGTAGAAGGCGGCACCACCAAGGACTTCGGCAAAATAAAAGGCATGATGTATGATGCGCCCGCAGCATTGCAGCTGTTACTGGAAAAACTCGCTGACAGCGTGAGCAGCTACCTTAATGCCCAAATCGCTGCTGGCGCACAGGCTGTGATGGTATTTGATACCTGGGGCGGCGTACTTTCGCCTGAAAAATATCAGGAGTTCTCACTTGCCTATATGCAGCGCATTGTTTCAGGCTTAACACGTCACTCGGAGGGTCGTCAGGTTCCTGTCACCCTGTTTACCAAAGGTGGAGGTCAGTGGCTGGAACTAATGGCTGAAACTGGCTGTGACGCACTTGGACTTGACTGGACGCAAGATATTGCAGATGCGCGTCAACGCGTCGGCAACAAGGTAGCTCTACAGGGAAATATGGATCCCTGCGTGCTTTACGCCTCACCTGAAATCATCCGCGAGGAAGTGAAAAAAGTGCTGCATGGATACGGTAAGGGGACAGGGCATGTCTTTAATCTGGGGCACGGCATTCATCAGCATATCAACCCGGATAATGTCAGCGTACTGGTAGATGCTGTGCATGACTATTCCTCCAAGGCATAATTGGCATAATTACAAAAGCCCCTTGTTCTGCTGATAAACTTTATCCAGTTGTTTAGAAATCATTTTAATAATAGCTGGCTTTACATCCAGTTCTGTTGCAATTTCTTCCCAATGGGACAAGGCATCCAGTACTTTAATAATTTCATCCTGTGCTTTTTTCCAGTTGGAAAAATTGGCTTGTGCCGCCAGTTTTTGCATTGCTTTTAATGCAGGTTGCGAGCCGTATCCTGCATAGGACATCATGTGTTGATGATATGGATTGGGACTAAAGGTAACATCATAAAATGGAGAAGGTTGCCATTGCCCGCTATCATCCATTAAAAAAGACCAGTTTTTGGTGTGGTCATCCTGATTACTGGCGAACAGGTTGAAGACAGCACGGGTGAATTGTTGTTGTCCTGCTGCTGGGCTATTACACAGTAGCTGACTGGCTTTGATATTGTCTTCATAATCCAGCGAGGGCTGTCTGAAGTCGGCATCAAGCAATGCACACAAGCTTTGACTGTGATAGCGCCCACCACTCGGACTACAGTCAAAGCGTTTCATGGCAAGCCATGCCCTGGCTCTGTTTTGTTTTGATGCTTTTTCTTTATTTGGCGTAAACAACTGCCACTCAGGCACTTTAATGCCTGCCATTTTTGCCATGTTTAAATAGGCTGCCTCACAAAGACCTTCATCATGTCCCAACAATAAGTTTTCTGAAGTAAATTTTATCAGCCAGGGTTCAAGCCCTTCTTGTGCCAGTGTTGAGACTTTGTGCTTTGATCGTGGATCAATATAAATAAGTGCTTTGGGTCTTGCTCCTCCAGAACTGCCTGCATTTGCCAATGCGGTTAACACCAAATCTGCATCACCATCAAATAGCTGTGTCGCCTGTTTGCCTAGCTCGCTTAGATCAATGCGTGCTTTTTCTGTTTGCTTCCAGCTAATAACAGGTCGATAGGATAAAGCACCAATGCCTGTATCACCCACATAGGCGAGTCTATCCATGGCAGTTATTTGTAGAGGCTGAATATCCTGTTGGCGAAAGATTCTATCCATTAGTAACAAGCCCCAGCCATCAGGAAGCGAGTCGGAAAACAGACCGTGAAGCCCCATATGTGGATATTTGGGTGCTTCTATCAAGCTACTGTTAAAGGCTAAAGTAAATGGTGAAAGGTTATGATAACGGGCAAGATAGTCATCGCTGTATTGAAAATATACACCTTGACTACCTTGAGCTAGCTGACCAACAAATATCTCGCTTGCATCGCTCAAGTGGCGAAATACATCCAGTTTTTTTATGGGCGAAAAGGTACTCACCCCTTTAATACCTCATCAATTGAACCCGGCGGTGCTGTATCTTGTTTACTTAAATCAGCGAGTTTTTGTAGCGAATCAACACATTGCCACAATAAAATAAACTGGCGTAACGATATTTGCGCAGTGGTTTCAAATTTTTTGATGGTTGATGCAGGTACAGTGCTTTTATCCGCCAATGCTTGTCGTGACAGTTTTAATTGTTTGCGTTTTTTTCGTAGCGTTTGCGCAAGCTGTTGTTGCACGTCATTGGCACTTATTAAAGAAAGTTGCATTGCTATTGTTTCTGTATTTAAGTGGATACTATTGTATCTTTTTTTCGCTAAAAAAGCCAAATAAAGACACAATAGTATCCATTATCAGGCAGCTTATGTTTTCAGTAGAACATAAACAGCACCACTGCCACCGTCTTTGGGTTTTGTTGAGTGGAATGCCAGAACACGTTCATGTTCGCGTAACCAGTGGTTTACATGCGTTTTCAACACAGGTTTATTTTTGCTGGAACGATGCCCCTTGCCATGAATAATCCGGATACAGCAGCCTTCAAACTGGACTGCTTCCTGCAAATAATAAAGCAGTATTTTTTTTGCCTGCCTGAGAGTCAAGCCATGCAGATCCAGTTCATCAGAGATACGATAACTGCCGTTCCGTAGCTTGCGGAAAACACTTTTTTGTATTCCGGGACGACAAAAACTGAGAATAGCTGCCGAATCTACCTCCTCTACCTCTAATTCATCGGATATTGGGTCGTGAACAACAAACTCTTTAGTATCATTATGCCTTTCTGGTTTTAATTTGGTTTTTTTTCTCTGCTGGAATACTTTATCATGCGACAGCGGTGTGACACCGCTCATTGCTTCTCGAAAAAGGTCATGCTCAAGACGATCATTTTTGTTTTGCATTGCCGTTTGCGCGACAGATTGTTGTTTTGCTCGTTTAGCCTCACGCTGTTTTTTCAACAGTTCCTTTTTGAGTTGTTTAAGGTCTAGTTTTGCCACGGACGAAATCTGTTAATTATTAAGGTTGAATAAGGATTACTTTAACACATGAATATTTTATTGAGTAATGATGATGGCTTTATGGCTCCAGGTATTAATCATCTGCGCCAACAGCTAATCAATTATGAAGGTGTGAATCATGTAATCACCATAGCACCTGACCGTGATCGCAGCGCTGCAAGTAACTCCCTAACCCTGGATATACCCTTGCGTATAACACAACAAGGCGAACACATTTATAGCGTCAATGGCACACCAACAGATTGCGTGCATCTTGCACTGACCGGTCTGTATGAAAATGAAGAGCCGGATCTTGTCATATCGGGAATTAATGCAGGTGCAAATATGGGGGATGATGTCATCTATTCAGGAACGGTCGCTGCCGCCATGGAAGGACGTAATCTGGGTTTGCCTGCGCTGGCAGTGTCGATAGCCTCACATCACCCTGTTTATTTTGATAGTGCCGCAAAAGCAGTTATTGACTTGTTAAGCAAGCTGCCTGCATTATCCTCGCCCTCCCCGGTTACAAAGGAGAACTCCGCAACCATCTTAAATATCAATGTCCCTGATATACCCTGGGAACAGATCAGAGGCTTTCAGGCAACCCGCCTGGGCAAACGTCACAAGGCAGAACCTGTGATTCGCGCCAGGGATCCTCGTGGCGCAGAAATATTCTGGGTAGGTCCTGTTGGTGAAGAGGCAGATGCCGGAGAAGGTACAGACTTTTATGCGGTACAGCACAAGATGATCTCGGTCACGCCCATACACATTGACCTCACCCAGTATTCAGCAATCAAGGAAACAGGAGACTGGCTTTGCAACGTATAACGAAACAATCAATCAAAGGCGTTGGCATGACATCGCAGCGTACCCGTGACCGCCTGGTTGACAGATTAATGCAAAAGGGCATCAGCAATCCCGATGTTTTGAGGGTGATGCGCCTGGTGCCACGCCATTTGTTTATTGATGAAGCCATGTCGAGCCGTTCTTATGAAGATGCCGCGTTACCCATCGGCTATGGACAGACCATTTCACAACCTTATATCGTTGCGCGCATGACTGAATTATTACTGCAGCATGTGGAACAACCAGAGAACGTACTTGAAGTGGGTACAGGTTCCGCTTATCAGGCTGCAATACTGGGCGGTCTGGTAAAAAATTTGCACACCGTAGAAGTCATTCCCGAACTGTATCGTCATTCTCGTGATATTCTCTATCAACTCGGTTATCGCAATATACGCACCCACCTTGGTGATGGCAGCTGGGGCTGGCAAGATGCTGCTCCCTACGACGGAATCATGGTTACCGCTGCCCCGCAAGAGATACCGGAAGCACTGATTCAGCAATTAAAAATTGGTGGATGCATGATTATCCCGGTTGGTGCACAAAAAGACACGCAAAGACTAAAAATAGTTATTCGCCAGGACGAAGAAAAAGTCAAAATAACTGAAAGTGAGGCGGTTTTATTTGTGCCGCTTGTAAATACACAATAATATACCTGGTTCAGTCAAAAATTGTCGAAATAAAACAAATGAATGATTATATCTACTCCATTATTTTAAGCATGATGCCGATAGCAGAACTGCGTGGTGGCATTCCCTACGCATTGGCTCATAATATTCATCCGGTTACAAGCTATCTGATGTGCTGTGCTGCCAACCTGCTTGCATTTCCAATTGTTTATTTGTTTATGGGATTTTTACATGATTTATTTAGCAAGATGGAGTGGTATTCCAGGCTTTTTGACAAAATTGTTATCCGTACTCGCAAAAAAGTAGGAGAAAATATTGAAAAATGGGGTTTTTGGGGCTTAATGGTTTTTGTTATGATCCCTCTACCCGTGACAGGTGCCTACACGGGAACTTTCGCAGCATGGTTATTTGATATACAGAAAAGAAAAAGCTTTCTTGCCGTTTCACTTGGCGTATTAATTTCAGGACTAATTGTTAGCGCAGTTTTCCTTTCAGGGGTGGAGTTATTCAGTTTTTTTATGAAAAATGTATAATTATTTCAAAAAAAACAAAAAAACCCTTTAAAATTATATTGTTTTAGCTTATATATAAGAAAGTAATTTAGTATTGATGTAATAAATGTACCAGAAGTCTGTCTGATAACAGCAAGCATGGCAAAAATTCAGGCAGCAATTGTTATAAAAAGGGAAGGATCTGCTGGTTTTGTTTAACTGAAAAAGTAGATCAAATATTGAACTAATCATTAATCAACCTATCATATACAAATAGGTAAAAATTAAGGTATTTAATTATGGATAATAAAATCAAACTGTTTGCAATAAGTTCTGTTGTTGCATTAATGGCATCAGGCTGTACTGGTTACAACCAGGGGGCATCAGGAAGCAATGGATATGCATCAAATGGCAGTTCACAGTACTCAGGTTCAGGACAGGTAGCAAGAAACACCAATAATACCTGCACTCCCTGCACAGCAAGAAGAAACACCTATACATACAAACCAAGACCAAGAACTGTATACAAGCCAAAACCAAAGCCAAGGACAGTATATAAACCAAAGCCAAAACCTCGTGTAGCAGGTCAACATAACCAGCAGTATTATATTGATCGCTGGAATCGCCAGCAAAATCAAAATCGCGCAAAAGCCAAACCCAAAACAAATTACTCAAACTACTCGAATTATTCGGGCTACGGTAGCAGCTACTATGTGCCAAACACGGCGAGTAGCACGACTTACTATGATTACAGCTCTGCGGGAAGAAGCAAAACCACGACAGACCGAAACCTGTCAACCAGTAACAAGAGTATTTATACCGGCAGTTACCAGAAAAGAACCTATAAACCATATAAGCCAACAACCTATGCAGGTGGTGGTACAACCTACAAGGCAGTTACAAGCTACTCTGGCGGTAGCTCATCATCACATAGTAGTGGCAACACCTACATTGTCAAGAAAGGTGATACAGTCTTTGAAATCATGAGACAGACAGGCGTTTACTGGAAAGATATTATCCGTATAAACAACCTCAAGGCGCCCTACAATATTCACCCTGGTCAGGTAATACGCCTCAAATAGGCAATAAAGCACAAAAAAGCCCTCATCCAGAGGGCTTTTTTGTGCGCGTACTTATAAACAATTTGTTTTTCTGCAAGTCTTCGTTAAACTGGGGATAGCGTAAAAAAACGGAGAAAACAATGAGCGACAAAGCAATCATCTATCACAACCCCCGCTGTTCAAAATCACGCGCTGCAATGCAGTTACTAACAGACAAAGGCATTGACGCAACCGTCGTAAAATATCTTGAGACACCACCCGACAGGGAAACGCTGGAAAAACTGCTGGACATGCTGGGTATACAGCCACGCGATTTAATGCGTAAAGGCGAAAAAGAATACAAGGAAAACAATTTATCCGATGACAACCTAAGCCGTGACGAGCTGATTGATGCAATGCTAAAGTATCCCCGTTTAATTGAGCGCCCCATAGTGATCAAGGATGGAAAAGCTGCCATTGGTCGCCCAATTGAAAATATTATAAATATCTTGTAAACAAAGCAGAAACAAACAGGAAACCAGGATGAAACAAGTTCTCATACTCTACTATTCACGCCATGGCTCAACAAAAGAGATGGCAAAGCTGATTGCGCGTGGTGTAGAGAGCGTCGATGGCGTTGAGGCGCAATTGCGCACCGTTCCAGAAGTTTCTGAAAACTGTGAAGCAAGCGAACCTCCCATCCCGGATAGCGGTGCACCCTATGTCACACTGGATGAACTGAAAAATTGCGATGCACTCGCCATGGGCAGTCCGGGACGTTTTGGCAATATGGCAGCACCACTTAAATACTTCCTCGAAAAAACCAGCTCGCAATGGCTATCAGGCTCCCTTGTGGGAAAACCAGCAAGCGTCTTCACCTCAACATCCAGTCTGCATGGCGGGCAGGAATCAACACTGCTAGGCATGATGCTACCATTACTTCATCACGGCATGTTAATCAGCGGCATACCCTATACCGAATCCGAACTGCTCACCACCTCAAGCGGCGGTACCCCCTATGGTGCAACACATGTCTCGGGAGAAAAAAGCGATTTACCCTTAAGCGCTGAAGAAAAAGCCCTGTGCATGGCATCAGGCAAGCGACTCGCCAATTTAAGCAAGGTACTCTAAGTGGATATTACCGTATTCTGGCGGACACTGGCTGCCATCGGCATTCTTGGTCTGATCATACTCATCGTACTGTGGAACGGCTGGTTATCCCCGGTACAGCAAATCCCACGCTCGCTTGAGATTGCCATACTGGTGACACCTCTTCTGTTTTTTGTCCGCAAAATCCTGCACGGACAAAGAAATGCCTTTATCGGAGTCACGCTATTATCTTTCCCCTATGCACTGATAGGCATCTGGTATATCTTCTCTGCGCAAGAAGCCATCTACGGTTATCTCATGCTGCTTGCCAGCCTGTTTCTGTTCTTTGGCAGCCTCCTGAATGTCTGGATCATGGATAAACGCGACAAGCAAAAAAGTATCAAAAAAGGGGGGGATGGGTAGTAGTATTAATAACCCATCCCCCCTGTTTTTCACATATTTTTCTGCATAGCCTGTGTCGAGAACGTAACACAGGTGCTGGTTATGCCTCGTACCATCCCGCGTTTCGCATACTCAGCGCTGACTACGGTACTTTATAGGTCAAGAATGTTCAACTGTG